>MWDV01000054.1 GCA_002070715.1 Verrucomicrobia bacterium ADurb.Bin118 | reverse complement strand
ATTTATCCCCGCACTCGGTCTTGAGCGGATGCCGCCAGTAGAGATTCAGCCACAGGAGCTTCTCATCGAACGTGCCCGGGTTCGCAAAGTCCGGCCAGCGGCCCCAGGCGATCCGATACCGCACGCGGGCCAACAGGACGGGTGAAATCGCAAGCAAGGCCTGAAACCACCGGCGCCGCGTCCAGTGATAGGCCGTTTTCAACGGCTGACTGCGGGCCAAAAGAGGACGGAGGGCAAACATAAAGATGGCTTAACCACGTCCGGTGGTCGCGCCTTCCCGCCGGAGCACCGCACGGCCCACCAGCAGAATCAGCCCCAGATTCAACACAGCCCCCACCACGGAGAACAGCGCAATACATTGAAGCGCGCTCCCATACCGCCCGCCCACAACCAAGACGAGCACCCGCACCGCGAGCACAATCACGTTGTAAAAGAAGACCAGGCGCTGAATGCGGATGAGCCGGGCAAACAAAACCGCCGGCACATTACAGAAGACAAACAGCAACCACCCAATCAGGTAACGGGCAAATTCACCAGCCGTTTGCCATTGGCTGCCAAAAAACCAGGTAAACAGGCCGGGCGAGCAGTGCCCGCGCCCACGCGGGCAGCGCCCAAAAGCGAAAGAGTTTATGAAGTCGGGTGTTGATCATGGTAGAAACCATCTCTTCGATGCTTTGGTCCGCCGATTTCGCCGATCTCCGCCGATGGAAAATCGGAAAAATCTGGGAAATCTGCGCCACTGCGGATTGGGACTTCCGGTTATCAGCAGGGCGGCAATTTATGAGAACGCTTTCAGGACTAGCTGCGTCGTAAACGCAGACTCCCCTGACGGGTTGGACGTTATTTTCAAAACCACATATACGACGCGCGCGGAGGCGCCAGTGAATCCGATTCGTTTTCTGCCGCCAACCGCCCTCGCGCTCAGCCCAGCGTCAGGCTCAACGGGAGAGGTGTCGCCAACTTTTCAGGATGGCATTCAGGACCTCCGAATGAGTCTCACATTGGGTCAGCAACAGGGCCCGGAGAGTGTCTTCGCGTGTGTGGAGGAGCCGAAGCAAGTGCCGGCGCACCTTGCGCATCAGGCGATTATAACCGAAAAGAGAAGCCATATAGGATTCGGCTTGCTCTTGACAGTGCCTCTGCCACGCCTCTTCTATGAAACGAGGGTCATGGAGTTTCGCTCCTCGTTCCTCCATTTCAACCAAGAAGCGCGTTCGCTCTGGCTCGTTGAGCAAGTGAGCTCCAGGAGAGCGAAGGCCCTGTGTGTAGGGAATAGGCTTGAAAGCCACACGACCTTGCGCAACGGTCAGCTTTGCTAGATATCCCATATGCCAGGAACTATACCCGGGCTTTTCCCACTCGAATACTAGGTTTCCCAAGCCGTAGATAATGGGGCGCCCTCGATACACTTCCCAAGGTAACGGACAATGCGTGTGGCAGCAAACGACCGCATCAGCCCCCATGTCTACCATGAACCGGCATCGGCGTATCATCTCAGGGGGAGGGTAATCATAGTGTTCCTTGCCGCCATGAAGGAGCACGATAAATACGCCCGAAGCCTTGTGCTCCTGGATAGACTCGACAAAACTGATCAGGTCCAGCGGGTTGGCTCCCGGGATGTGCTGATCAGCAACCGAGAACTCTCGCTCGGCCATCGAATAAATGACGACCCCCTCACCGTTGATATTCCGCACCAAGGGCTTTCGTGCAGCTTCTATGCTGTTGCCAGCTCCCACCACCACCAGCCCAGCTGATTGAATAGTTGCAATAGTCTCGACCAAGCCAGCAGTGCCGTGATCGTAGCTATGATTGTTGGCGAGGTTGAGTACGTGCCATCCGGCGGCGACCAAACCCCTTACGGAATTTGGTGTGGCGCTCAAAACCGGCCCCGCCTTGGGGATCGGCGTGGGGTGGGTGACCAGTGGGCACTCCAAGTTGGCAACAGCCAGGTCCGCGCCGCCGATCTCGGGCAGCAGGTCGTGAAATATGTCGTTTGCCAGACCGGCGGCAAACGCGGTTTGTATCTTACCCGCAGGACAAATATCACCCCCAATCAGAATAGTAATCATGTTTGAGCTTGTACAAATTCAACCGCTTGCCCACGGCTTTCTCTTCTCCAAAGCTTGAAGCCGACGATACAGATGAAGGATAGATTCATTATCCCGCCCACAGTGGAGAATAAGAAAATTGTAATTGCGGGGGGAAAGGAATATCGGCCGCCTAAATACAGGCAGGCGGTACGGGCCGCCAACAGTATGATACCGAGCAAGAACAGTTGGCGTTGCAGTCGAAGAATCCTTGCAAACAACGCTGCGGGCACGTTGCAAAACATGAACAACAACCAAATCACGAGGCTGCTGGCAAAAGAACCTGCCTGCAACCAATGGCCTCCGAAAACCCAAGCGAACAACCGGGGTGCGAAAGCGACCAGCACGAGCGAAGGAAACAGACCCACCCCAAACAGGCCGAGCGTGATTTTTAGATAGAGCCGGGTTAGCTGCCTGCCCTCGTTATAAGCTTCCGCAGCCTTTTGGAACAGCACTTGTCTTAGCGCTGTTAGGACGAGGCTCATCGGGGCCCCTATGAGGCGCATGGCAAAGGCGTAGCTGCCGGCAACGGTCAAGCCGTAGAAATGCGTCAGCAGAATAACCGGCAAACCCAAGGAGAGTGAATTGATCAGACTGGCCGTTGCAGAATATTGCGGAAAATCCCGATATTCCCAAGCCAGGGATTTCAACCGCGCCCAGCGCGCCGCCGCCATGAATCCCCGCAACTCGGCCCGCACCACCCGGAAGAGGTTGAGGCTGGCCACAAAATTTGCCAGCACACTGCTGATGATCAACCCTGGCGCGCCCGCTTTCAGAAAGCCCAAGCCCACTTGCAATCCATTCGAGGAAAGGCCGCGCACGACCTGCGAGGTGGACGTCTGTTTGAACGCCTTGACCCGCACACACCACGCCTGAAACGAGGCGTTCAAGCCGCCGACCAGGACCGCCAGCACCAGCAACCCGAGCAGCCAGCCGTTGGCGGTCTGGAGCAACCCTTTGAACCAGCCGGGCAGGATCAGACAAGCGAGCAGGCAGAGCAAACTCACCCCGAACGTCACCAAGCAGGAGAGCAGGAACACCTGGCCCGCATCCTCCCGCTGTTTGGGCAACATGATCGCCTGCGAATAATCGAAAGTCACAAAAGCCGCGATCACCCCGGTCACCGCATTAAACCCGCCAAACACCCCAAAGTCCGCCGGCGAGAACAGACGGCTGATGACCGGGGAAAGCGCGAACCCGACGGCCTGGGCCACCGCCGTACCGGACATCACCACCAGCACGTTCCGGAGAAACGCCGATTGCCGCAGGCGGCGAATCAGGTGGTTCGTGGAAAGGCCGGGCCTCACCATGAAACTACGAATCAACGATTGAACCATGAACGGGCGATCGGGGGCGGGGCGGACTGCTTGGCTCACGTGGCCCGCGGCGAAAGCATGCCGGATGCCGGTCCCGCTTGCAGAGCGGCGAAAGGTCCAAAAAGGTCAGGGCCGGGCCCGAATCTGTCGCAAAAATCGCTGCGCCGGAATGACCGCCTTAGCTCGGCGCCATATCCGGTTCATCCGGTAGCGAAACCGGGCCGGGCGGGGCAGCCGAAAGGAAAAACCTTCCTCCATCGCGTCAACGCAGGGATGGCAGGTGCCGCACGGCCGCCCAGCCCGGGGCCGATGGCAAAACCAGGAATCGAGCAAAAGATCCCGGAACCCGGCTTCCCCGGCCTGCCGCAGCATTTCCAGCTTGGTCAGATCGTACACCGGATAACGGAAGGGTTGGAAAATGAGCATGTCGGGATCGGCCAGCGGGGACCGCAGGCGCGCGCCGTCGGCGTCCCGCTCCAAGAATTCGCCCAGATAGGCGAACACCGGCTCGCGCGGGCGCAGCGCATTTTTTTCGATGGACAGTTCCAAGTCCGTGCACCCGTGTTGCGCGGCAAAGCGCGGCAACCACTCAAACTGGGGGCCCACGCGAAACCGCCGCGCCAATGCCTGGAACCGGTGGGTGATCTCGGGGTGAGGGGCGATTTCCGAGACAAGAAAAACCCGGGTGGGCCGCAACAATCCGGCCGCCTCCGGACTGCGTGCTCCGAGCTTGCGCCGGATCACATCCATAGCCGCCAGTTCGTGCAACGTAGAACGGCGCTGGTGCTCGAGCAAATAAAATGGTTGCACCGCCCGTTTTTCCCGGAGCACCAGGCTCAAGAGACGGAAGGTCGAATCGAAACCGCCCGACCAGAGCAATCTGGTCTCCTCCGCCTCCGGGTTCGGTACCTCCGTGGACGACGACAATGTTGGATACATAGGAAACAATCTATAGCGGTTTAACTAAAACTGTGGCCGTGACGGGAGCGCGGGCTTTAGTCCGCTTCCGCGTGATTTGCCGGCGGGCATTGAAGCGGCGTCAACGCCGCGTGCCTCGGGTAAAGGCAAATCGGCCGCCGTTTAGTGGATTGGCTCTAGCCGTGCCCCACGGCAGCAGAAACCTCAGCCGCTGGACCGGTCGCCAAGCCGGATGCTCGCGGTTAGGATACCCCGGAAGGAGCGTGGATTTTCAGCGGTTAATCGGATGGGTGGTGCCGAGCAAGACCGGTTCCGTAAAAGGTGCAATAGTTCCCACGGCTTAAACCGCTTCCGGCGGTCTTTCGCCCGAGAGGGCCATGTGTTGGTGAACCAACTCATCCAATCGCCGCGCAATCGCCTCGCGGGAGAAGCATTGCTGAAAGCGCGCGTGGGCGGCATCCCCATAATGCTGGTAGTCTTCGGGGTGGGCGGCCACTCGTTGCACCGCGGCGGCCAGCGCGGTGCGGTTGTTCTCCACCAGGATCCCCGAAACCCCATCCTGAAGGTACTCCCGGATGATGCCGGTGTTTGTGGCGATGATGATTTTCCGCTGCTGCATGTGGCTCAGCAGAACGCTCTGGCCCGCCGCGCCCGTGTCGTAGGCAATGGGGACAATGCAGGCCAAAGCGGCCTGGGCATACGCCTCAAAGGTCGCAAACGGCACCTCACGCAACACCGTGATATTGGCAGGAAGACCGGCGGTGGGCACGTTGGTGTTCAACGAACTGCAAATAATCACCAGTTTGGAGGACACCTGCCGAAAGACCTCAATGAGGGCAGAGTAATCGCGGCTGGTGTAGCCGCCGCTGAAAAAAAACGTCCTGCCGGCCGTAGCCAGTTGCCGCGCGATCCGTTCGTCCGGAACGCTCCGTTGCGGGCTCATGTCGCCATAAGAGATATAGAGCAAGCGGTATAATTCGAATCCCAAAGCGCGGGCATAGATTGCTTTCTCGAATTCGGAGAACAGCAGGTAGCGCATCCGCCGGGAATCCAACAGGCGGAAAACCGGGCGCAGGCGGCGCAGCCACCGCGGACTATGGATGAAGAGCCCCAGCCACCAAACGTGCCGGCACCGGGGCAGCAACCCTAGTTTGAGCAGGCAGGCAACCGCCGCCGCCATCGGACCGGTGGAAACGATTTCACGCGCCCGGCGCAGACGCGGCAGATTCCGCACGGCATAAAGCAGATCGCCCGCCAGATCCCGGAAATGCGCCAGCCTGCTCTTCGAGCCAGGATCCACCGGCAACCGGCAGAGATCTTCAAAACCATGCCGCTCCACCAGATACCGGCACATGTGGCGGTGCGCATTGCCGCAGTGCCTTATGATCAGGCGTCCGGATTCCGCCTCGCCGCCAGCACACTCCGCTGAATCATTTGCCGACATAAGCGTTTGGGTTGTGTACTAGGATATGGGGGGCGTCAGAAATCCCGCCGGTTCCATAATTCAATGCCGAAGGTGGCGCAGGTTCGGCTCAGATGGTAGGCGCCTTTTTCGAGACACCGGATAAGCCGGTGTGGCCCCAGGCAGGCCCCAATTGGCACGGCCAAGGCATAAGCGAGCACGGCGATCAACGATTTCAGGAAAAGAAACATCCGGCGCCCCCGGCTCATTCCCGCCGTGTACCGCCGGACATTGTAGCCGTTGACCAGGGACCGCCGGATCCAATACCAGCGCGTCCAACGGACGGGCGGCACGACTTCGTACACGGGCGCTTCCTGAACGGCGACAAACCGGCAGCCGCGCGCCATGGCTTGGCGGAAGAATTCCTGGTCCGAACCGCCGGTCTTGAATTGGGGATCAAAGGTAAGGCCGTGTTGGTCAAAGACCGCCTTTTTGAGGAGCACGTTGCCGGTGCGAGTCTGGCGCCAATGCAACAGCGTGCCGGTGCGCCACGAGGGCAGCTCGCACAGGCCGGATTTCACCAGCCAAGCCGGCGGCGTTTGGGCAAAGAACGGATACACCGGGCCCAGGGCGCCATCCACCGCGAAAGTACGGATTCCCTGATACATCTTCAGCAACCAGTCGGGCGGCGGAAATTCATCGTCATCAATGATGCCGATGTAGTTGCCGCGGGCGAGGCGCAGCGCGTGATTGCGCACGGCCGGGATGGTGCGTTCCGGCTCCACGGCATAAGTGAGGTCCAGGTCCAATTCGGCCGTCAGCCGGGTGACGGTTTCGCGGGCGGATCCGGGGGCGTCGTTATCCACCACCACCAACGAGAAAGTGAACCGGCCGCCGGTTTCCTGCCCGGCCAGATTGCGGAGCAACCGCTCGAGCAATTCGGGGCGCCGGTAGGTGGGAATGCAGACGGAGATGTGATCCGGAGTAAAACTCATGAATACGGGATGTTGCGTATCAGGTTGCGGAGCCACCATTGAAGGCCGGCGCTGGTGCGGGGCGTTGGGATGGAAACGGGAGGACCTGATCGTCAGATGCCAATGACGCCGCACGACGCACCAATCCGGTACAGGAAACTAATAACAGGAGTAAGATGCTCCCGAGTTGGCTGGTAAACGCATTGATGGAAGATTCAGAGACGCCATGGAGTAGGATTATGAGCAGGTAGCTGATGGCCAGCGCCCCCCAATCAGCATCCTCCATGGAGGCTTGCCAGGCCGCTTGGGCCACCGATAACCAGAACAGCGCAAAGAGGAGCAACCCCAGTCCCCCCAATTCGTTGAAGATCTCGAGATATGCGTTATGGGCGTTGCTCATGCGGTGTAGTTCCCGCGTATCCGGCGTCCAATAGCTTTCAAAGCCGCAGCCGAGAACGGGGCGCTTCATAGCCTGGGGCACCATTTCAGCCCAGGTATCAGCCCGGCCGGTGAGGGTAGCATCGCGGCCCATTGCGCCCCCAAGCTTATCGCCCAACCCTTTTCCGCTCAGCGGCAAACCGATTCCGACGCCGATGAGAGCCAGCACACTGAACGTCAGCAGCGGGCGACGGAGCTGGGTGCGACGATAGCGGAGCCAACCCAAGACTAGTATCGTGCCGATCCCCAGCAGGAAGGCGGCAATGGACGTAGCCGAATTTTTCCCTTCCGGCAGGAACAGCATGTACAGCCCAATGAACAGGATCACGCCTTCTCCCCCGGCGTGGAGACGGTTGACGGATTGGTCGCGTCGCTGCCAACGTCGGAAGACGGTCCAAAGCAGGAACAGGAGGGCGATGAAGCAGACGATGCCGAGGCCATTTTTTTGCGTAGCAACCCCCACCCACATGCGCCCACCACTCCACCGGTGGAATTCGATCCCGTAGTGCGGAAAGTATTTGATGAGCACAATGGAAAAGGGCAGCAGGATGTACGCAAAGCGGCGGAGAAGGCTCTCGACGGTCTGGCGCGGATTGTTTTCGCTCAAAACAACCAAGGCCATGACGATGGCTACAAACTGGCGGCCCCAGCGTTTGAAGGTTACGAACGTAAGGTCCGCCCAAAAGCAACTGATTAACATGAAGCCCAGCAACAGGAAGGGCCAGGGCTGATTGCGAATGGCTGCTGGCCAATCGAAGGACCGGCGGACCAACACGATCAATCCCCATACCAGTAGGCTAATTTGGAACCGCTGGTCCCACGGGCTGCTCCAAGCATCGCCGCTGGAGGCGCCTAACCAGTGAACTAGCGGTTTGGTCGTGACCGAGAACAGCCAGAGGGTTGGCAGCCAGGCCACCGGCGATACGAGCGGAGACAATCGGCGATCGAATCGCAGCATCCACCCGACAAAAGCCGTACAGAGCAGCAAGGCAAGGAGAGGAGGCATGAAGTTAGGAGAGAAGGCCTGCGGTTACCGCAAACCGCCCGGACCCGCGATGCGGGGGCGTTCTTGATCCACGAGGTCGCCGCTCCGCAGAAGGCGCACTCCCATCGCGTTGCGTGCTCAGCGCCCGAGCCTCCCAGTGGAGTAAATTGCTGACGCCAGTGACGGAGGCTGCCATGGCGCCGCCGTAGGCGTAGCAGGCACTGTGTTGGCTGCAAGGAATCACCGCGCAGCACTGCAAATCTGAGCCGCGGAACGCCATCAACACCCGCACGTACGCTCCCAGCCCTTGAATCATCCGTTCAAGGGTCCGTCGGTGCCTAAAGGGCCTGGCCGAATGACGGAAGATTTTCGTAATGAGTGCATGAACGGCCCCGGCGTATTCCAAGCCAGAAACTACTCGCACGCTTTTCTTCTCGGAGCTGCGGATGCTGTTTCGGTGCTACACATAAATGCAGCTTCACGATGATTCCTCGTATCATGCCTGGTTGTACAAGGCGGCGCGTACAGCAAGTCCCCCGACTCTTCCAGAGTTGGCACGAAACACGGTGTTGGTGCTTGGCGGGAATGATAATCTCTACGCTGTGTGGGGCGGCGGAAGGGAGCGTCAGGCGGCGGTCGGTGAGGCAAGGACCGCGAGAATGCGTGCGGCGGTCTGACCGTCCCACAGAGGGGGGATGGTGCCGGTTTTGGCGGCGCCGTTCAGGGCGGCCTCAAAATCGGCGCGCAACCGTTCCACCGTCGTCAGCCGGTTGCTGCCGAGGGTTACGGTGACCGGGCGCTCCGTGTTTGGACGCAAGGTCAGGCAGGGTGTGCGGAACCAGGTAGATTCCTCCTGCAACCCACCCGAGTCGGTGAGGACCAGGCGCGCGTTCTCAGTCAGACAGAGCGAATCGTGATAGCCGACCGGTTCGATGATCTTGAGCGCGCCGTCACCGGCCCCGGTAATCCCGTATTCCGCCAGCATTTTCCGGGTGCGCGGGTGCATGGGAAACACCACGGGCAGGCGCTGGGCGAGGCGGGTTAATTCGCGCATGATGGCGCCCAGGGAATCGCGGGAATCCACGTTGGCCGGACGGTGGAGCGTCACATAGGCGAACTGTCCAGGGGTGACGCCGGCCTTTTGCAGAATCTGACTTTGACGGGCTTGGGGGAGGTTGGCGATCAACGAGTCAATCATGATGTTGCCCACCAGTTTGATTTTCGCCTCCGGCACGCCTTCCCGGCGGAGATTTTCATTGGCGTCCTCCGAAGGCGTCAGTAACAAGTCCGCCAGCGCGTCGGTGACCAGCCGGTTGATTTCCTCGGGCATGGTGCGGTCCCGGCTGCGCAACCCCGCTTCAATGTGCGCCACTTTCACCCCCAGCTTGGCGGCCACCAGCGTGCAGGCCATGGTGGAATTCACGTCGCCCACGACGATGACCCAGTCCGGCAGCGCCGGGGCGGCGGCGTCCGGATTCCCCCCGGATGACTCCGGACCGCCTGTTTTTGACGGTGGGGGAGCAAAAGCATGGAGCAACACCGGTTCGAAACGGCGCATGATTTCCGCAGTCTGCGCGGCGTGCGAGCCGGAGCCGACCTCCAAATTCACCTCCGGTTGCGGAATCCCCAGCTCGCGGAAGAAAACTTCCGACATCTTTTCGTCGTAGTGCTGACCGGTGTGGACCAAACGATAATGGATGGGGCGCCCCGGGAGGTCTCCCGCCGCCGTCGCCGCGCGATGGTGGCGCTGGAGGGCGTGGATGAGCGGGGCGATTTTCATGAAATTGGGCCGCGCCCCGGCGATGAGAAGGAGTTGGAGAGGGGTGTTCATGGTCAAAGAGGGGAAGCGATCATCCGCGGGCGGAAGATTCCGCCAGTTCAATGATGGTACGCACCAAGTAATTCAAGGTGCGCCGCGAGGTGGTTTCCTCCAGGGATTGCCGCAGGCGCTTGATCAACGGGATTTTTTGTTCCACTTCCGCCAAAGACTCCACCAGGGTCAGGCGCCCGGTGGCGCAGAGGTGGCGGTCCACGGCACCGATGGTGCCGCGGAAAATGCTGTACACCGGGACGCCCAGAGCGGCGGCTTCCCGGTTCATGGTGCCCCCCCCGCTGACCACCAAATCCGAATGCCAGATGAGATTCAGGCCGTCCAGCGCCGCTTGGGGAATGAGGGTCTGATGATTCTGAAACCAAGCCGGCCAGTGTTGCCGGATGAAATTTCCCTGCTTCTGATTGCGCGGCAGCAGGACCACCCGCACCCGCGGGTCGCGGCAGGCCCGGTGCATGAACGCGGCAAACAGTTTTTCGCTCTCCGGATTGTGATAGTGGGCCTCGGTCGCGGGGGGACGGACGGTAACGACCAAGTCGTCCGGTTGGACGCCCAATTGGGCCAAAGGCGCAAAGTCCGGTTTCAGTTTCCACGCATAGACGTCTTCCTTGATGCCGGGGTATTTGCGAATCCGCGGCGCCGGAAAGCCCAGGGCGTCATTGGGGATCACCTCGGGCGCCATCAGCCAGGTTGGCTTCATCAGCGCGGGAAATTGGCAGTACTCGTAATCCTCAATCAACAGCGAGGGGAGGCGCAGGAGGTTGGCCAGAATGAGTTGCGACCGGGCGCCGTGGGAAACCGCCAGCGCGGGTTTCTCCCGCAGGACCAAGGGGGCCAACTGGCCGGCGCGATAGACCAACCCCGCGCCTTTCAACAACCGATGCCGGCCATAGTGCCGGCCCACCGTGCGACAGGGCAACCCTTTCTTGGCGGCCAGATCGCAGACCTGAAACGCGTCCCGCGCTGTGACCAAGACCGGCAGCCCTTCCGCTTGCAGCGCCTCGAGAATCGGTTCAAAAAATGGCACATGCGGGGTGTTGTCCAAGTCAATCCAGATCTTCGGCTTTGATTTCATAACCAAGGGTGTAATCCGGGGCCCGCTTTTCTTGGGCGCCAGCCCAGTGGGCGTGACCCATTGAGCCACTTCGCGCGGCAACGCGGACCAATAGCGTCCCGCGTGGCGGTCGCGCACGTGACGCAACAGGGCTGCGTAGTAGTCCAAGGGAAAGGCGCGGGTGGTGGCGGGTTGACCGGGAAACTGGAGATAATCGGGATGGACATTGACCAGGGCCATGCCGCCGTGTTGCGCCACCCAATCCAGTTTGCGCAACCAGAGTGCCGGTGTCCGCTCCCGGAACAACAAAAAAAGGGTGGAATCCTGCGGTAACGTGTAGGGAAGTTCGAGGTAACCCGGGCGCTCCAAGGGCGGCGATGCCGTCGTGGAATCCGGGGACGGACTCTGCTCACCCGTCGCGGCGGACGTTTTCCCGGCGGCGGAGGTGGGAGCGGACGAATTTTCCGCCGGCACCCAAAACGGGAAAATGGTGTGCCGGCCGAAGGGTTGCGGCTCGAAGGGATCGGTGTCGAACGTGGAAGCGTCGTATTGAATTTGCAGATCGTGCAACCAATCGAGCTGGTGCAACATGAATCCGGCCCGGAATCCCACCGCATCCCAGTCCCGGAGGTACGCGTTGATGCGGGCCGCGTGCCGGACGAAATTACGCCGACAACGGAAGAGATGGCCATCGTGACGGAGATCGTGAACGCCGACTTCGAAGCCGTGGGAGGTCAGCCA
>MWDV01000053.1 GCA_002070715.1 Verrucomicrobia bacterium ADurb.Bin118 | reverse complement strand
CGCGCCCACCGCCTCGCCGAGGTTCCATTCCACCGGATGCAACCGGTAACAGCCGTTCGTGATATGGGTCACGCCGAGGTTTTTGCAAACCGGCAGCAGATTTTCCATCCGCTGCGGCAACAACGCCCCCAACGGGATTTGGTAGGGCAGGGAACTGATATCAATCGAGTTGTCGCCTCCGGTACTGGGATGCAGATCAATCCGGTAACTCCCGATCCCGATCGAGTCTGGAAACGCCGCCGCCTTGACTTCGTCGCGGGAGGCGCCGGTTTCCTGCATCCGGTGCTCGGTGGACACATGTTGCTCCACCACGGTGAACTCGGCGCGAATCCGCCGGCTCTCGCGAATGTAAGGATACTTCGCCAAACCATCCTCCGTGCCGAGGAGATCCGGGCGCAGCCGCAACCCCTTCCAGCCGGTGCCGCCATCCGGTCGCGGCGCCTCGGTTTGCAGCCAGTAGAGCAACGAGAGACTCAGTTGTTTGGCGCGCGCGAGATGTCGGGCCGCCTCCGCCTCCGTCACCTCGCAAAGATTGCCGAGCCAATAATCATTCTGTGGCCAGTTTACCAGCGAGATGTCGCCCGGATACGTGCCGGGAACAAACAACGACTTGTCCGCCAGGCGCCGATACGACCACAATCCCGAGCCCGCCTCCGGATCGGTGTCCAGCTTGCGCGGTTGGTGGGTGGCCGCGTCCGCATATTCCCAGGCGAGCAATTTGCCCGGCCACGGGGGGTGAAGATCCGGGACGTAATCACGCCAGAAATCGTATTCGCGCGGTTTCTCGATCACGTGGTCCTCGCCCGGCACATAATCCATCGCGAAACAGCAGGTGAAACCCTGCATGTTGAGCGGCTGCGCCTCGGGTTTGGCGTGCGGTTCGCCGGTGTCTTTCCGGGCCTCCGCGCCGGTGACGTATTCCGTCCGGGTCAGCGGGAGTAAATCTCCCAGTTCGGTCGCGTCCGCGAAATAAGGCGCACGCAGTATCAATTCGTTGCCCGATTCCAGACTGCGAATCTGAACCGCTTCCACGCGGTCGCCGTGGGTCGTTGCCGCCACCGCTTGGTGACGCAACAGCGTCAACACCCGTTGACCCGCGAGGTAAGGCGCGAGCAATTCATGGAGCACCGCCAGCGTCACCCGCGGCTCGTGGCACAGACGCGATACCCAGGCATTGCCGGGATTCAGATGCGGGTTGGCCCGGGCGGCGGGGGTGAGTGGATAATTGCGCCGGTAATACTCCCGGATGCGGTAACGCAGATCCAGATAAGTGCGGGTGCCGCCAAAAGTTTCAATCCAAGGATTTTCATCCGGCGGTACGGCCTGCGCCGTGAATTGTCCGCCGATCCAATCGGTTTCCTCGGTCAAAATCACGCGCAATCCATGCCGCGCCGCCGCCAAAGCCGCCGCACACCCTCCGACACCGCCCCCGATGATGACCAAGTCCGCTGCCAGTTCGCGCGCCCGCAAACGAGCCGATGCCAGTGACGCGCTGGACGCAGATGCGTTCTGACTCCGAGCTGGGGCGGGCATCCCCAACGCCAGCGGCGCGGCCAGACTGACCCCTTTCAGAAATGAACGTCGTGAGGACCGGTGCTTACGCATGCCCCATAAATTGCCCGCATCCCCCGGTCGCCACAACGTAAAAGCCAGTCCGCCCTCCACAAGGTATGCGTCAATACCCGTCCCCTCACCACCCGCTTCTGGCAGTTGACTGACAATGACAATTCGTGGAGCACGAAATCAAACGAACACAATTCTTGAGTTGCACGAGGAGGCGGCCTTTGGTAGAAGAACCCGCGTGGCGGCGGGTGTGGTTCAATGGTAGAACGTGGGCTTCCCAAGCCTGAGACGAGGGTTCGATTCCCTTCACCCGCTCCAATCTCCGTTCGGAGCCGCTCCCACAGCCCCAACAACTTACGTTCACGCCCCTGTTGTATACACCCGCCCTGCGGACGCGTGTGACAAAAATGTGACAGGAGCGGTCGGTCACGAGCCGAAAAATTCTGTTCTCGCGGTCGTATGAAAAACCATACGACCAAAATACCAGCGGAGTTTCCGGTGCGTGTCACCGGCGAACCCACGAACATCACCATCTACATGGAACCACACAACGGGACACCCCGTTTCATGGTTTCGTACTACGACGCGGCGTGCCAACGCCATCGGCGCCGGTGCTCCAGCTACGAGAAGGCGGATGCACTCGCTGAGAAACTGAGAAAGGAAATCAAAACCGGCGGCTGGGATGTGCTGACGCTGCGCGGCAGCGAGAAGCACGCCTACGAGCGCTGCCGGGAGTGGCTGCGCCGCTGCGGCAAGCCGCTGGACTTCATCGTCCACGAATACGTTGAGGCGGCGGAAATCCTGAAGGGCGTGAGCGTGGTGGAAGCGGCACGCTTCTACGCACAGCGCCAATGCCGCGATGTGATTCCAAAGACCGTGCCCGACATCGTGACTGAGTTGCTGGACGACCTCACACGCAAGGGCAAGTCCAAGTTCTACATTCGCGATCTGCGGGTCCGTTTGGGCGCGTATGCGAAGGCGCACGAGTGCCCGTTGAACACGGTCAGCGGCAAGGAAATCGACCTCTACGTCAGCAAGCTCAAGGGCGGGGCGCGTTACCGGAACAACGTGTTGCAGGCTATTGGCACGCTGTTCTCGTTCGCCCAGAGCCACGGCTACGTTCACCCGGATCATGAAGGGACCAGCAAAGTGACGCGTTATGAAGTCCGGCACAAAGAGGTTGAGGTCTTCACTCCGGCTGAATTGGAGGCCATGCTGAAGGCAGCCAATCAGCAGGTCCAGCTTGCGCTTGCGCTTACCAGTTTCGCCGGAATTCGTGGCGCTGAACTAGGGCGGTTGACTTGGGGCGACATCCGGTTTGATTTGGGCTGCATTCGCGTCAAAGCTGTCAGCGCCAAAACCGGAATCCGCCGCGTGCCACCCATACCTGACAATCTGCGGGCGTGGCTGGAGTTGCATAAGAAGGATTCCGGCCCGGTCGTTGGCTACAAGAACGTCTACAACCAGTTCCTCAAGGTCGCGAAAAAGGCAGGCGTAACGTGGAAGCGGAACGCGCACCGCCATAGCTTCGTCAGCTACCGCACGGCCCTTATGAAAAACCTCGATCAGGTGGCAATGGAAGCTGGTCACAGCAAAAAGTTGCTGCTGCACCATTACTTCCAAGTCGTGTCTGCTGAAGCTGCCTCGGCGTGGTTCTCAATCTTCCCACCCAAGAAGGTTCAGCAGGCGGAGGCGGAATCCAAGCCCGAAGCTCAGCCGGAACAGAAATAGTCTGTCGCCGCACCGTTGGTTTGCACATCCAGCCGTTCGGAAGGGCGGCTGGATTTTCATTTCTTCGGGGTCGAAAAGTCCTCCGCGTTTGGTTCTACGAGGCGTGTATTACGGACATGTCTTGGATGCGCTGAACCCTGACGTTGTAGACGAAAGCCGTTCGCTTGCGTCAACGCCTGATGAACCAAGGCTCCGTACTCGAAGGGAGGCGGCACAATTCCTCAAGGTCAGCGTCAACACCGTGGACCGGCTCCGCTACCAGCGTGCCCTGTCTTACTACCGGATCGGCGGCACTGTCAGGTTCGGCCCGTGGGACTTGATCGAGTTCATCAGCGGCAGGCCGGTGTACCCTGAGCAGATCATCACCAATACCCAGCGCACCCTGACCAAGCAGGAGCTTGCTCGATTCCTCTGCGTTTCCGTTCGCACCGTGGAGCACCTGATTCAAACCCACGGCCTTTGGCGGCGGTGCGTGGGCCGTTTAGTCAGGTTTCGGGTGGGCGATGTGCTGAGCCAGCTTGCGATCAGCTTCCGGGTGCAAGCCCGCGCCACGACATCCACGGAACCACCGTAGGTCTTCCACGGCTGACCTGTACATGTTTTCTGGTTCAGGCAGTGGTGTCGCCTTTGTCGCCGCCAAGCTGTTCACCGCAATCTTTAATTGCCTTCTGCCTGCACCGTGCGAGCGTCACTGTAACGCGGCTCAACCACGCCTCATCCTGACGCAGCGTCGTCGAGGATTTTGTATACAGCAGGGCCGCGCCATTCCAACATGACGTTGAATGAGCAGCCAAGCTAGACGCAGGGTGAAGATGGGCCGCCCACCATCGGGCAACAAGGGATTCATGATCCGCATGAAGCCGGAAACCCACGGCGATTTACTCCGTGCTGCCAAGGCGGACGGATACAAGCGCTTGGGCGAATGGTTGGACAACGTGCCTGCGGAACTTGTTTACAGGTTGTCGAGTCCAGCTCGACTGAACAATCCATCGCTCCAGCGGTTGAGCGAGTCGTTTTGTGAATACGCGAACGAAGTGGCCCGTGCTCTGGATGAAATGCGCCTGATCGTCGAGCGCAATCCCATGCTCGACGACGACGCGGAAAATCGGAAAGGGTTCCAGAATCTTCGACACGCGTATGACGGCTTAATCCGGCGCATGGAAGAACTCGGCTTCGAGATGTAATGTTCGCCTGCCAGTCCGTCGGCGGATTGCTCTGACCTCATTCCCACAGGGGTAGTCCACCATTAGTCAGAATCCTCGATCAAGTCCTGCTTCTCACGCTGCCACCGGGTCGTGGCGACTTGTTAATATCAGAAAGTCCGGGGAGGCGTCATCGCCTAATTCGTTGATGCGCGTGGGTGTTCTTATCACACCGCAGCACATCCCGACCGCTATTCCGCCTAATAAATACAGCCCTTTGCGGCATTTCCTGCGCAATTAAAGATTGCCGCTGACAGCTATAGCACGTCGTTTTCAAGGCGGGTGAGAAGTTCTTCACGCCGAGCTTCGTACAAGCAGAAAAAAACAGTTCTTGAATATCGACGCGCACAAACGCCGCAGTGGCGAAGTGCTGCGTTGTCGGTGATGAGAACGACAGTAAATGGAAACACTTTAACCGTGCTGGGCCGTGCCCTTCGGGGACGTGCTGGGGAACCAGTGCTTTTCATCCGGGTGCTCGGCACGGTCGCTTCACACAAGCCCCGCCGCGACAAATGCCCGCGCCGTGGTGTCTTGGGGTCAACCAGAGCGGGCAATGAAAGAAACTAGAGCATCATGACAATGTCATCCTTCGACCGGTACTGCCGGAAGCGGCCAGCGCCTGAATCCGACGACCGGAGTAACGACCTGCCACGCCGTGGTCGGCCCGTCCGAGAACCCGGCGACCCACGCGGCACCGACCTGCCCCGTCGGGGGCAACGCATCGGTGAGTCGTCGGTTCCACCCCGTCGACCATCGCCGGACGCCAACGCCGACTTGCCACCACGTCAACCCGGCACCGATGCGGCTCGTCCGGCAGCCCCGGCATTGAATCCGGCCCCAAACTCCGTTTGTGGAGGATGAGCCGGAACCGAAGCCGGAGGATTAACGAGTAATGGCCCGCCATCGCCAAGTGAAACTTACCGAGTCCAAGCTGCGGTCAATCGTCGAAGGCGGCATGACCGAGATGGGTCTGCTGGACCGTCAGGCAACTCCCGATGAGATCGTGAAAATTGTTCAGGCGGTTCTGGCAGAGGCCGAGGGCCGCAAGGCCAAGCCGTTGGCTCCCAAGCTGGTCGTGCCAGAGGAACCGGACGAGCAATCAGCGAAAGCAGCGCTTTTCGCGGTCTGCCGGTTGCGCTACCTAGAAAGTTGCCTCAACGACATTCCCTCCTGCGAATGCTGGAGCATTCCTCGGCTTCCTACTCCGATGATGTGCATTGAGGCGACGTTCGCCCGCCAAGACCAAGTGCGCGACGTACTCAGCGCGTTTGGCGTGTGCCCAGTCCAGCGGATACAGCCTCCGCGCCATAGCTCAAGACCGAACAGTTGCCGGTTTTTCTTGAAGTTGCCATTGCCCGTCGATTGGCGCGTGCCCCTTCCACAGTGGGAGGGTCCAGCCCGTGCGTAACGAACCCTGTCTATTGGAACCGATGCCGATACCTGGAGGCTCGCCAAGCCCTCAATGATGACGACGCATGGCCACTGTAAACAAGGATGGGGTCGCCATCATTTTCACCTGCGAGCCAAGCTGCGCCCAACCCGATGCCATCCGTCGGCTCCTGCTGCCGTATGACGACCGAGCAACCGGTCAAAACACTCCAAGTACTGGAGCATTCGCTGCGGAAGGCGACGGGCGTTGGACCCACAACGGTCCAGAAGCTGACCAGCGTGGCGCTGGAGGACAGCCCATTGTCGTAACTCAATACGGCGCCGCAGCACGCGCTCACTTTTCCAGTTCTGTATTTATGGAAGCGCAACGAAGTCGCGCTCTTAATCAGGTGCAAACACCCACAACACTTTTGCGTCCGACCGGTGTCCCACGTTGGGAGGCGGCTTGCACCCCGTCAACTTCGTCGCCGGTCGGACGCCTTCTTCCGCCGTATGGTACAAAATCGAAAACCAGCAGCCAGTAGCCGACGGAAGCAGAGTCACACCTTCGGCGGCAAAGCAGGCTGGAAAAAGGAGATCAAACGGCTCCGTTTCGACCGAGACATCGTTAAGCGTTTTGGGCTGAAGCGTGCTCGCTTCGTCACTTACCTCGAATGCTGGCTGAACGGCAAAGTTGGCCGCGATCCGACCGTAACCCACTACACCTACGATCCGGCATGGCTTATCTGCGAGGCGACCGGCCTGAAGTCGGCCACTTTTGAGCGGATCGTGGACGAGCTATGTCAGGCCAAATTCATCCGGGTGAAGCACAGCAGGAAGAACATGCGCTGCTACGCGTTCAGTGACCAAAAAGGCTACTTCGACTCCCGCCCCAAGGAGAAGCACGTGTTCGCGCTGCGTGAGGACGCCGACACGCACGGGGAACCGGTGGCGATCCTGCTGTACAACCTCCGCTACTGGTCCCGGTTCAACAAGGAGCGCACCCGCCTGTTCAAGGGCCGGTACTGGCGTTACGACACCCTGAAGGAACTTGTCCGGCGATACACCGGCTTCCTGACCATAGAGCAACTGCGCGATGCCCTGAGTTACATGACCAAACGGCAGTTGGCGGACATGATCGCGTTCATCGACCAGAACGGTGTTCCCCATGACGACAAGTTCTGGATTACGTTGCTGGAGGGTCCGCCCGTTGACGATTATGAGCCACAGAACCGGGTGCGCCCCGCGACCATGTTCACTCCAGACGGCACCCGCATCGAGGCTTTATCTGAACGCGCAAAGCAACGGGTTTTGGATGATAAAACAGCTTCGCCAAATGATAAAACACGTCGGGGTTGAAAAAGCTCAAAAACACCCTGCTGGAAAGGCAGGTGCTGATTGCCAGCAATGAGGGTTACACGATCCGCCTGCCGGGCCATGTGCTGGTGCCGGATTCGCAAGGGAGCCACTTTGTTACTGAATCTGAGGCCATCAAGAATGGATACAAAACAGCCTTACCGACCCCTAGACTTGTGCCCGCTCTTGATCTCTGCAAGGAATGGGCGCACCACATCAAATACCTGCGCACTCTCCACGATATTGAGTTTGGCTGGTTGCAGGAGTACACCGAAAAAATGAGAAAGCGCGTAGAGGTCGAGTCGCCGGACGGCTCTGAGCGAGATCAGGCGCTGGCGTTGATGAAGGCAAACGAAGACCGCTACTTTGCGCTGCAATACGTCTACGAGAACATCCCACGAAAGCACGAGGCCGAGTATAGGAAGCAGGTCGACAAAGGAACGCCGGAGCAATTAGCTGACTTTCGGGAGCGGGTCGAAGGCATGTCGTTGGCCGGGCTGCCTGAGCCAAAACAGTTGGCGCTGGCGACAGACGCCATCTCACAAATTACCCGTTAACGCAAGCGTGAGCCGCTGGAGGAACGGGTACAATCCAGCATCGGCGTGCCAGCGTGAGCCAACCTGTCTGCTGGTGGCCCGCGCCGTTGGCATCAAGTAAGACGGGCTTACGCCTGCTCGGGCAACGGTTGCTCCACAAGGGGCGGTTGACGCAGGGCAACCACCGCCACCTGATCTCCGGTCCCGGTCTGGTTCCCAAGAAAATCCCAGAGGGGAGCTACTTTGTCGCCGCAAATACGGAGCCAGAAAACGGCCAAAGAGTAGCCCCACCTGAACACCGTCATTCGACGCCAGATAGCAGTCCTGTATACCCGCTAACCGCGTTTAGGTCGTCCACGCGGTCGGCTATCTGGTCGCGGCGGCAGGCGGCCATTCAGTCGAGCGCTGGCGATCTTCAATACCGACCGACGTTCGCGCACGCCGCGCTTCCGTGACCCCAGCAGCCGGGCTGCGTCGCTCGCGACGACCGTCACCCGGTCGGCAGGCAATACGCCCCAGTGGATACGCGCCCCATCCACGCCATCAGTCAGCACGCCCGGTTCGCGGCTCCAGATTACGCGACCGCGTAACGCGCCAAAGGCAAACACGGCTTCACCCGTCGGGAGCCGGATAGGCATTCCGCAGTAGCTTCTCGTCGATCCGATCCATCCGCTCCAGCTTCGCTTTGGGCGGCGCGGTAACCGGGCCAGCGCCGATGCGGCAGCGGACACGATGTAAGGTGCCGGAGCGCTTTTGGATTCCTGCGTAGCTTTCACCGTGTTCCGGCTCGCAACCACAACCTCATTTTCAGGTGCTTGAGTGCGCGTCGCGGCTGTTTCGACCGGCACCGCTGTCACGTTGCTGCCGCCGTTTCCGCTGGCCGATCTGCCGACAGACGGCGGCAGACGCCTTGGCGATTTCGGCCTTGGCCGCGTTGCGAAGTTCGATGTGGCGATATGCCCGCCGTGCCGGTAAATGACTTTGAATTTGAGAAGCTCACGACATGCGCACAGATACCGGAGCCGCCAGCTTCGTCGCTGGGCGCGGCAGGCCGGGTTCCGGGCATTGGCCAATGAATTCACGATTGTCCAGAGGCTGATTGGCCTGCTGCCGTATCGGAGCATGGCGTTCATGACCTCCGGGGCCAACGGGTGCTCGACGCCGTTCAGCGGCGGC
>MWDV01000052.1 GCA_002070715.1 Verrucomicrobia bacterium ADurb.Bin118 | reverse complement strand
CCCTGCTTGAGGGCCTGGGTCTTGGCGCGGCGCTGCTCCAACGCCGCCAACTCCGCATCCATGTCCGACAGCACTTCGGCGATGGCGGTTTGTTCGGCGAGGTCAGCCGGCATACGGATTTTGAATGACGTAAGCGCGGACTTCTGGATATTGGGAAGACCGGACCCCACGCGGAGGCCCATGATTACGCATTGCTGACCTTTGAGTGCGTGAAACAGGAAGCCGTTATCGATGGTTTTCGGTACCACAGCGTAGCAGTGACCACCGCACCAGAACGGTTCGGCGATAAACTGCACGTAGCCGCAGGAATTTCCGCCTTCGCTTATGGCAATCGTGTTGGCTGGTGTGTTGAAATGGTCCGTGAAAGACGAGGGTTGCATGCCGCCGTTATAGTGCGGGAAATACCCCTCGGGATTGGTTTCGTTGTTGTGAAGTTGCGCGCCTTTCGAGATTGAAGTTGTCGCACCCAGCGTCTTTTCTTCCCACGCGCCTTTGAAGCCGGGGAGGCGGGTTTGGCCGGTGAGGAGTTGCTGCATGGCGGCCTGTTTGAGGTCGCGCTTCTTGGCGATGAGCCGGTCCAACGCCCCCAGCAGCGCATCCACATCCCCCAACACCGCCGCAATCGCCCGTTGTTCTGTCAGATGGCGAGGCACTGCAAACATAAGTGATTCAATTTGACGCCCACTAACGTTTGGCTGAGCTCCTTGCTCCAATAGAAGGCTTAGCTGCGAAGTAAAATGGTAGGAACGAACCAGATGGCCGATAAATTCTGAGGACGCACGAGTTTCGTCACGCACCACAAAACGGCCGACACGTTGATTCTGGTATGCAGGCAGTGGATGCCTATAGACGCCAACTTTTCCAGTTGTCGCACCAGACATCGCTACCAGAAAGTCTCCATTCTGTATGCAGAACTCGTTGGATATATTGATTGCAGGGTGGCGGATCGCACTCCCTACAGATACCAAGCCGTCTTGAATGTCCGAAATTCTGATCACCGGCACCCCGATGTCGCAGAAATCCTCACTCCGAAATGAATACCCACCTTGAAGCTTCACCAAGTCCCCTAGCGGCAGTGCATCCCAATCCTCCGGAATGATGCCTACCTCGGTCTGCTTGTAGCCCGGCCTCACGTCCATAACACCCCCATCTTCTTGAGGTGGCCATCCACGCGGCTGGCGAGCGCCACGACTTCGTCGGTAATCTGCGGCAGCGGGGTGGCGTAGCGTTCCGCCAGTTGGCGGATGCGCCCGGTGAGCGTCTGCGACACGCGGTCCAATTCGCCCTGCACGGTGGCCGCCAGCGTGGTCAGCCATTTGTCGTCCACCACCAGCTTCTTGATCTCGTCCTCGGTCAGCTGGCCATACTGCGCCGCCACTTTGGCCGTGAGGGCATCTTGCGCGTCGTTCACCTTCCCGCGGGTCGCCGCTGCTTTCTCAGCGAGCCCCAGATACTCGGTCAACACCTTGCGCTCGTCCGCCGCCTCGGCGTCACCCTTGATTTCCTTCCACCGCGCCGCCACGGAGGCTTTGGTGATCTTGTCCTTGGCGTTCTTCGCGTCCGCCAGCAACCCGTCCTCGCCGCCGTGTTCCTCGGTCATCTCCTCCAACGCCTGCTCCAGCGTGGCCACCTCCGCTTCCAGCTTCTCGATGGCGGCCTGTTCGGCGGCAAAGTAGCGGCCAATGATCAGCCCCGGTGGGATCAATTCGGCTTTATACTTCAGCTTGCCGATGGTGAAATCCGGCTTCTCCTTCGTCTTCTTTTCCTTGTCCTCGACGATGAGCCGGGGCTTGGCCGCTTCACGCCAGCCATCGCCCGCGATCAGGTAAACGTCGTCCTGCATGGTCTCCGCCCAGTAATCCATGAGGTGTTGATACACGTCGTAGGGATCGAGCAGCCGGGCCTTTTCAAACGTGTCCAGCAGATCCTCAGACAACGTTTCAATCAGCGCCTTGGGTTTGCCGCCCTTGGCGATGCCCTTCAGGCGAGGAGCGTTGGCGGCTTTCCATTTCGCGAACAACTTGGTGACGGATCCGTTGTAGGCGGTGAACTCCGGGTGGTTGAAGATGGTCGCCTTGATCTCGGCGGGCGGAATGCGGAGGGCGGAATAGTTGGCGCGGTCGGCTTTCTTGAACAGCGCGTGGCGCACGCCCGGGATGACCTGCCAGTAGCGGTCCAGCGCATCAATGTCACGATTCGGGATGCCGCCGCGCAGGTGCGCGTCAATGTCCTGCAAATCTTCCGGCTCGGTGCTGTCAATGTAGCGCGGGAGGTTGAGGTTGAAGTCGTTCTTCGCGTCGCTGATCTCCGCCACGGACACCATGCGCGAGTAACGCGGGAGTTCCGCCAGGCGCGTGAAGGCGTCCACGATCTTGTGGATGTCCCGGGCGCGCAGCCGGTTCTTGTTGCCGTCCTTGATGAAGCCCTTGCTGGCATCAATCATGAAGATGCCTTTGCGGGCGTTGGCGTTTGCCTTGTCCAGCACAATGATGCACGCCGGGATGCCCGTGCCGTAAAACAAGTTCGCCGGCAGCCCGATGATGCCCTTGATGTAACCGCGCCGGATGATCTCCTTGCGAATGGCCGCCTCCGCGCCGCCCCGGAACAACACGCCATGCGGCAGAATCACCGCGCCTTTGCCGGTGCTTTTGAGCGAGGCGAGGATGTGCAGCAGAAAGGCGTAATCGCCATTCTTCTGCGGGGGGATGAGCACCTGGTTGCCGAACTTGAAGCGATGGAAAAGATCGTTGGCCGGATCGAAGCCGTTGCTCCACGCCTTGGTGGAGAACGGCGGATTGGCCACGGCAAAGTCGAAGGTCTTGAGTTGCCCGGTGCGGGCGTCTTTGAAGTGCGGCGTGGACAGCGTGTTGTCCTGCCAGATTTCCGCCGTGGGGCAGTCGTGCAGGATCATGTTCATCCGGGCGAGGGCCGTGGTGGCGTTGTCCATTTCCTGCCCGTAAAGCGCGAGGTCATGGCCAGTCGCGCCCTTGGCCTCGTCATGCGCCTTGAGCAACAGCGATCCCGAGCCGCACGTCGGATCGTAAATGGTCTGGCTCGCACTGGTCGCGCTGCCGATGCCGATGACCTTGGCCATGATGCGCGAGACTTCCGCCGGGGTGTAGAACTGGCCCTTGCTTTTGCCGGACTCCGTGGCGAAGTGCCGCATCAGGTATTCGTAGGCATCGCCCAGGATGTCGTCGCCCTCGGCGCGGTTGCCGCGGAAGTCGAGCGCCGGATTGTTGAAGATGGCGACGAGGTTGGACAGGCGATCCACCATCTCCTTGCCCTTGCCGAGCTTGTCCGCGTCGTTGAAGTCGGCGACGTCAATCACGCCCTTGAGATCGTTCGCCTCGGCGAGCTTGGCGATGATCTTGTTCATCTTGTCGCCGATCTCCTTGTCGCCATTGAGCGCGACCATGGCGGCAAAACCGCCGCCCTTGGGCACGTCGAGCAGGTAACCCTTCTGACTCGCCGCCTTGTCGGAAACGTATTTCACGAACAACAGGACCAGGACGTAATCCTTGTATTGGCTGGCGTCCATCCCGCCGCGCAGTTCGTCGCAACTGGCCCACAGCGAGGAATACAGTTCGGATTTCTTGAGGGCCATGGGGGTTAGCCGGTCTGGAGACCGTTTGGGATTGTGGTGGCCATCGCGTGACGTGGCCGCACCGTCAGTGGCAGCATGACCCGCTCATCCTGCGGCGGGCGATCCGGCCCGCGCAGCAGATCCGCCACGGACCAGATGAAGTTCGCCAACTCGTGGTGGGTTGCCATTACCCGGGAGCGTATTGATTTAACCGCCGTTCGCAAAGTTGGAATTGCCGCCCTGCGGGGTTTCCCCTTCGTCGCCTTGGCCGCCTTGCCTTTTCCATATCCAAGCCTGTCCACGCCCCCGGCAGATGGCCTTCGGTTTCTCAAGTCGCGTGCCGCTGCAAACGCGGCGCCGGGTCATCGCCACCCACAGACCAAGAACGCTGCAATGGGGCAGGCATGACGAAATGCAATACATCGGGAATCAAGGCCATGAAACTTCGATCCATCATCTGGCTGCCACTGGCGATCCCGCTCGCCGGGTGCGAGGCAAGCGCGTCTCAACGGGTGGCCCGATAAGCCGCCTCGCCGTCCAGTTCGTCCGTCCACTGGCAAATCATCTGGCGCATGTCCTGGAGCAAAGCGCCCCCTTCAGCAGCCGGGTGGTGAATCCGTTGGCGACCCCATCTAGCCGGGGCTTTGCCCTGCTTCTGACTGCATTTCGTTTGCCCACAACGGAAACCGCTTATGGAAAAAACCTGAAACCGGAAAGACTTCCTTCATCAGTGGCACTCCGCCGTTCCTTCATCACGACTGCAGCAGACAGACGCATCCGGTTTGGAGTGCGGCTCGCCGATAACCGTTGGGCCGGTGTGCTTCCTCCACAGTCTCCCGATCAGGCTCACGAGCGCCCTCCGTCTCGCTGGATCGTGATTAACCCGATGCCCGCGCCCGATTGAATCCGCGAACGCCTTCAAGGCGGGCGGCATAGCTTCCCGCTTTTTTCCAAAGTATCGAAAATCCAAACTCAACAGCACCCGGGCATTCCGATATTCCGGTGCGGTGCCAACATCCGTCGCCATGTTCGCGGGATCTTCATGGTAGGCGGCGGACTTCTTCCGGGTGAGCCCGCCCTCCCGAAAGTGGTAAATGCAATCAGGCCGGCGGGCAAAATCACGGTCCCGGTAATACTCGGCGCCCGCAGTTCCCGTCACCTGGGCGACGTAGATGATGCCGTCGCCCAGATGCTTCCCGCCCAGTCCGATGATCCAATCGCCGACCTTCGCTTTGTGCCGGATCTTCGGTTTGCAGATCGCCAGACTGAGCAAGTCGTTCATCAGGCAGGGCGCTCCACCGTTGTCGGCGGTCATTTTGTAAACGAAGATGCGGGGCTTGGATTTCATGACTTCAATTATTTTTGGGGCGCAGCTTATGCGGCGGGCCCAGAATCGGCAAGTCATCGTTTGGACGCCTGAATCCGTCACGACTGAAAAACGGAGTCAAACAACATGGCGTTCCCTTGCGAAGGGACACACTGAAGCCCGGACCTCCTATTGCGCCCTCAGTCGGAACGGCAAGAACCCACCGCTGGTGTTCTGTGCCATCAAGCCGGAGCCCTCGAAAAGTCTCGGGGGGATGATGAACTGGTCTTCACAGCCCATGACAAGAAGCCTGCGCCTTGGGTTCGGGGCTGTTGGCACCACGACGATTCGCCCGCCCCCAGCAAGGAGGACTTGCTCGAACCGGCACATATCCCGTTCGAGTGCCGGAATTCCGGTCATGGAATTCCCGAATGAGGATCCAACGCGATTCCGCGCGAACACGATGGCGAGAATCTTTACAGTGAGCGTTGTGCGGTTGCCGCCTTGCCCAGCAACCCCTCCAGTTAAATCAGGTGGTGGACTCGCCATCGGGGGTTGGCACCGCCGCGTCGGGTGACTTAACCGCCCGGTTTGCGGCAGGCGGGGGTTGTGGCCAAAATGTTAATGTTCCCGCGCTCAATTTTTTGAATCGTGCGATGATGCCAATCAACGCGCTCGGCCAGTGCCTCCTGCGTCAGGTTTGCTGCGACCCGTGTCCGGCGTAGATTGCCGCCGAACTCCTTCAGCTTTTCGCTTGAGACTTGGACACGCCCTATTACGCCGGGACGCAGCACAGACCAACCACGCCCCGTCAGGGCGTAAAATGGCATGATGGTAGCTTTAATGAAGGGGGCAGCCCCAGTAGCGCCAGAAATGTCTCAATACGTGACAGCAGGGCTGCCGGACAGGGCACGCCGCAATGGGGCGGGTCGGGAACATACGGAACAGAACATCAGGAATCAAGGCCATGAAACTTCGATCAATCGTTTGGATACCACTGGCGATCCTGCTCGCCGGATGCGGGGAAAGCGCGTCGGAACGTGCGGCGCGGGAGGCCCGGGAAGCGCGTGACGCAGAAGATATGCTGCTGCTGCTGGGGGCGTTGGTAGGAGGTGCTCAAAGACCGGTCCAGCCCAACGTGAACCTTGACTTTGAATGGCAGGAACGTCAGCGGGCGTTTCGGGCAATGCAAAGCCAACTACGGTGGAATATCTATGACGCCAGCGGCAACCGCGTTGGCCGCATTGAGCCGAATTACAGCCCGTATCCATGATCTGACACGCGCAGCCTCCCCCCCTCAAGCATTACGATCCCATGCCACTACCCGACTACTATCAAATCCTGGGCGTATCCTCCTCCGCCACCATTGAGGAGATCAAGAAAGCCTACCGCAAGCTGGCGCGTGAAAACCACCCGGATCTTGGCGGTTCCCACGAACGGATGCTCGCCATCAACGAGGCGTTCTTTGTGCTCGCCAATGCGGAGGCCCGCGCTGCCTATGATCAAAGCCGCAGGGCTCAAGCCAGCGAGGAAACCCGGCGACGTGCCGCACAGAATTCAGCAAAGGCCGCACGCGCCGCAGAAGACTATCCGCGCGACTATCAGGAGTTCGAGGATTGGGTAGATCGCATTGCAAAAGACTTTGCCAACGCCCGGTATGGCTCCACAAAAGGTGAAGGTTGGAAGTGGCCGACGGTTAAGAACAGCGTATCGGGCGTACTGTTCCTCGTCATTGGTGCGTGTCTGGGCGGATACCTTGGTTGGAAGCTTATGCCGGAGGCTTTTCAGGGTGGGATTCGGGCGTACGGGCTATTCGCTACTGTATTTGGCGGCGCATGGGTTGGCCAGTTCTTGCATGCTTGCGTCAAGGCAACCTTAGTAGGCAACCAGCCGGCATACGCGACAGGCGCAGCGGGTGCCGGCGGCGGCGAGCCGCAACGCCTGGTGGTCTGCCCCAAGTGTAAGCAGAAACTTCGCGCTGACATGAGCCGGGTTGGCCGCCAGCTTCGGTGTCCGCGATGCCGCACAGAATTCACAATGCGCTGATTATGGGATTTGTCATCAAAGTCATCTTGGCCCTCGTCGTTGGGACAATTGTCGGTTTTCTGACACAAAATCATCTGCTCGGGCTGGGCGGTATGATCGCCGTAATGGCCATTCGACGCCGCACATCGACATGAACACATCAATATCGAGCCGCTGTTCAAATTGTCTGGTCAGCCCGCAGAAAGTGATGATCGGCTTCTGCGGTTTGTCTGCATGGTCTTGTTCGTTGTGATCCCTATCAGTGGTTGGGCTCAGACGAAGAACGGCCAAATCACACGCGACGACGCCATTCTATTGCTGAAGCGGCCGGGCAGCTATTTTTAGGTGCGACCTGATGGCTCGCTCAGACTTCCAGCACCATCACACAGGCAACTCGGAGCCGCCGGGCATTGTCGCCGAACTCCTTTAGCTTTTCAGCTTGAGACTTGGATACGCCCTATTACGCCGGGACGCAGAACGACCATGCCCCGACAGGGCGCGTTTTGGCGCGCGGTCTGCTATATGCAGGAAGCGCGGGCGTTATTGCCCGTCCGCCTGGCTTGAAAAGCGGACAGGTGGTGTGTTGCATGGGACATGCCCCGATGGGGCGTTTACAGTGTTAATGAACAGCATGAGGTCGAACTAGCGGTCCAAACTTTGATGCGCGCAATATGATAAAAATGCTCAGCCGTCTATTTGGTATTGACACGCTTCTTCAGAAGCTCAAGTCCCTTTCTTATTGGCTGCCCACTAGTGCCGCCTTTCTGCTGCTTTGCGGCGGCCTAGTCCTCGGGGCTTTGGTCGAACGCAAGGAAGTGGCGATCGCCTTGGTTTTCGCCTCGACCCTCATGGGTACCGCAATCCTCAGTCTCGTTCTGCCCAAGGTGCTGGCCCGGGTCATCGGTGACGAACGGGAAAAGGCGCGGATCCTTGAGGAAAAGTTGAAGGCGGAAAAAGCGGAGCGGGAGGCTCAGGAGAAGCTGCAGGAGGCGGAGGAGGAGATTAAGCGGTTGGAACAGATACAATTCAACCTTCAATTTTTCAAGCCCATCGCCAACTTGGGATTATTGGAGGTCGATATGGTCATCCAAGATTTCATTCCCAAGAAGCTTGGGCCGAGGGAAACCATAACGAGGTTAGGCTTTGAGGTTGGCGAGTCGCAGGAGACTTATTTTGGCGCTGCTGAGCTCCCGGTAAAGGCTTACCTCGGCGTGGATTTGCAACAGGTTCAGATCAAAGTGGACCCCAAAGACAAAGACCGGTTGATCGTGGGCGGACTCGCCATGTCCACGAGGGTCGACGCCAACCATCAACCCAAATGGCTTTTGGCGGAGGTGCGCACTGAACAGTTCAGGAAAGGTGAAGTGAGCGAGATCGTCATTAATCCGCGCGACGCCCGGTTGATGGCTCAACGCGACGCTCACGAAAGACAGCTTCGCAAGGACATCAGGGCCGGCAAGTCATTCAAAGTTTTCGAGAAGTCAGTACTCCAGGCCAGCCGGGAGGTGATTACATCTTTGCTAGCACCGCTGGAGTGCAAAATCGTCTTCGAGGATTCGCCGCCGCCCGGTGCGACTCCGTTGATGGACTTTCTGGCTGGGGAAAAACAGGCGCTGGCTAACCGGATTGAGCAAAGGCACCGGGCGCTTGATGCACCTCGTTCTTAACGGATTCGCAGTAACCGGGAGTTCGGATCGCCAGGCACGGAAGCGACCCCGTGCAGGCGATCCATTCCCCGCGTGATCTTTTACGCGTCTTATCGTATCCTCCCGCTCAAGCCGCCGGTGCGCCGGCGCCCCGACATTATGAATACGAACGCCGTCCGCGAATCTGTCCGCCTTCTTCCATCGGACTCCGGGGCTTATCACGCCAATTCCCCGGGCTTGGGTCACAAGCCGATGAACCAAACCATGACGGCACACCCCCGCCTGGCCGAAACGATGAACGATCCGCAGTGGGCGTGGCGGCGTCGGCGGCTCGGCGACTGGATTTGCTGAAGCGCGTAGCGAATCACAAGAACCTGTTCTTCAAGTCATCCTGGGCCAAGTATGGGGACGCGACCAGGGGGACGCTCCGCATTTCTCCGCCTGATCACCGAATTGCAGCCCTGAGCGACGATTACTCGCTGATGCAGGAAATGTTCTTCGGTGACCCCCCCCCGAGTTCGACCTGATGATGAAGGCGCTTAGGGAAGGGGAGGGGGAGTTTAATCAGGGGTAAGCCGGGCTCCAATCTGCTCGGGCTGAGGAGGGGAGCGTGCCAATCACCGTCACCGGGTCCAGCTGTCCTTTGGCTTTGGCCTTGAGCGCCGCCCAACCCTTTTCCTCGTTGAAGAACGTGATCCGCTCGATCAGCCCACTGAGGGATTCAACGGGACGGGATGTTGGCGAGGCGGCAAGGGGGGGCGGCGGGTTGGGGGTGGCGCGATTCAACGTCTCCGCCCGCCAGACGTAACACGGACCCCTTCGCCGCCATCAGGACCTGGGCAAGTTCGCGGGTGGTGGCATCGGGCGGCTCGGCGACAATGTTGCCGCGAGTGATTCGTGCGCCGAGTGGCGCATGAATAGAAATCACAGATAGCTGGAGATTCGTATGACATACGGTGAATACAGACGAGCAAAACCGCGCTTGAACATCAAACGCGGATTTGCAGGTAATGAGCCTCAAAGCATTACCTACTCCGCTCAACCGACCGCGGGTGCAAACATCCGTTCGGGTGAATTGATCGTGATTGACAGCACTACGGGGCGCTGGGTCCGCTGTGACTCAGCCAACCATGCTAACGTGGTGCCGTATTTCGCGTTTCAAGATCAATCGGACACGGATGTGCAATCCTCGGGGTTGCTCCTCGGCATCTCATGCCTTGGGGAGTTCGA
>MWDV01000051.1 GCA_002070715.1 Verrucomicrobia bacterium ADurb.Bin118 | reverse complement strand
CCGGGAAGCAAACGCTATCCGCTTCAAACCGTCAAAAAGTCTCCAATGCCTTTCGGCGTGAGGGGCGTTCGCCCCTCCGCGTATTAAAACACCCGCCAGACAAGGGTGCAAAACCCTTTTCGGTCCCGAGCCTGTTTTTGAGGGACGTTTTTTTCTCCCTCATCGTGGTTTAACGCCAGATTTTTGCATAACTCATTGCGGCTCAGCGGCCAGACTCCAGGTCACGAGCTGGGAGGAAAAGCCCGGCCGAGGCTCGGGACCTGAGGGGGTCGGCTGGTCTCATACGAGGTAGCAACAAACTTTCTCCGAACAGGTCATCGTGCCGGCAGTGAGGGTTTCCCGGGCGTTGCGCGCGTCCAAACGGTAAGCCACCAAGCGGTCCTCCTCGTCGTGGATCAGGTTCAGGAGCCGCCGCCAGAGAGTTTCGAAGTCCTCCCGATCAAGCTGGCACTCAAACAGGGAATACTGGACGCGCACACCGAAGTCTTCGCAGGTTTTGGCGATTTTGGCGAGGCGTTTGGGGTCCGCGATGTCGTAGGCAATCAGGATGAGCATTTGATCTTGAGCCGGCGGCGATTTTTCATAAGGAACGCTGGCAAAGGCTTGGTACCACCAGTCGTCAGGCGGCGGGAGGGTTGGTGGTGAGGGTTTCACGCAGGGCGGGCATATTGAGGTTGTTGACGCCAGGCAAGAGGGCGGTTGGTGGTGCCGCCTGCCGGCAGTCCGACAGGGGGACGGTCGGGCAAGGGGGTGGGTGGCACCGGTTGAAGCCGGTACCACAAACCGATGGCTTGGTCCGGGCGCCGGCGGGGAGGCGAACCGTTTGCCGGTGGCGCCGGCGAACCCCCGGCTGAACGGAAGGAATTTCTTCCTCCGAGCCGGAACGGCGGGGGGAAATGACGAAGCCAGAGATGGCGGGGAAGGCAGGCATGGGCGTGGAGGGGGCCAAGTTAATTCATGAGGAAGGGTTCAAAGATCTCGGGCCGGTCCAACGCGGTCTTGAACTGGACGGCTTGCTGTTCGAGTTGTTGGCGCAGGGTGGTGCGATGGCCGGCACTTTCGCTGAGGAACTGGCGTTCCATGCGCCGTTCGTACTGCAGAAAAAATTTTTTGCGGCCGGCTTCATTGAGGTAGCAGCCCCCGTCGCGGGCATCGAAATGCGCGTGGTTCAGGATTTGGTGGCTAAACAGGTCCAGGGCCAGCGCTTCCACCAGGACGGGGCGGAAGGGTTCGATAAGGTCCAGGGCCAGGGACCAGCGTCCATTTTCGGTGGCATGCAGCAGGCCGAGGGCGGGATCCAGGCCGTGCGCATGGATGAAGGCCACCGCCTCGTGGTAGAGCAAGGTGGCACCAAAGGAAATGCAGGCGTTGACGGGGTTGCGGGGCGGGCGGATGGAGCGTTGCTCAAAGGGAAACGCGGGGGGCAGGGCGGCGGCCCAAGCGGGGAAGTAGCGGGCGCTGGCAGCGCCTTCGTAGCCGCGCAGTTCATCGAGGGAACGGGCGCGGGCGGTTTGGGCCAGGAGCGCGTTGAGCCAATCGAGGACCTCGGGCGGGGCGCCGGGGGCCGCTGCGGCTGGTGCGTCGGGAGCGTCGGGAGAGCGGCGGGCGCGCAGCCGCTGAAGGACCCGGCGTTGATTGTAAATTTTGGCGGCGACGAGGCGGCCGGCCAGGGGCAGGACGAAGGCGGGGTCCTCGGTGCGCTGGTATTGGCGCAGCCGGGACAAGCCGTGGTGATTTTGGGCGGGCAGAAAGCTGCCGAGGAAGCGGCCGTTCCAGGCAAAAAACTGAATGGGGATTTGCCGCCGCAAAATCGCCGCCAGCGCCGCCGGGGTGAAATGGGTGTCTTCCCCGGCCACCACCCGCTCGACATCCAGGAGCGGCACGGTCCGGAGCCGTTGTTCCGTCGTCGAGTCATCCGGCGGCGGCCCGTAGATTTCGAGCCGTTCGGAGACGAGGGCCACGCGGCAATGGGCTTGGTTGAGGATGAGAGTGGGCATACCGCAAGATGGGTTACGGGCATAACGTTCTCAGTTCGCGCAAGAGCAGGGCAAGCGCCCCCGCGAGGAGCGCCCACAACGCCAGGTTCAAAATCAGCGTAAAAGTCGGCAAAAAGAAAAGTTTGATCAGCACGGCAACCAACAGACCCAGCACCGCGAGGCGCAGGACTATTTCCATGCGGTGAGACCAATCGCCGAGGTCAAAACTCAAAGTTAATTTTTTCATACCGACAGAGTAACCGGCAAAATGTTTCTGTCTTCAATACGGACGTCCGGGAAGGTCACTCAGGCGATTGACTCCGTCGGCGGGCGCGGTGCGACAAACGCGGGGGCGGCCGACGCCGGCGGGGGCGTTGGGAGTGCCGCCTGCCGGCGGTTGCATCCAAGGCGGGGTGCGGGGTCGCTTGGACTTGCTCCGGCTGAAGCCGGGACGACAACCCGAGCGTTCTTCCCAGTTGAAGCCAAAATCATAAGCGCGCGGTGTTTATTTCAGGAAAACCATCGGCCCGGGCACGAACAGGGCGCACTCGCCTTTGCGCGGCAGGCAACTGGCCAGGCGCGCGGCATCACCCCCGGCGCGCCGGAGTTTGTCGCGAATGCCGGCCACGGCCTTGGTGATGGCCCGTTCGTCCCACGCGGCCCGGAGCGAGTCTGCATGACGCCAGTCATTGAAATCTTTGGCGACGGTCAATTGTTCCTCGCGGAAGGTGTTTACGTCATCCATGGCGTCCTTATAGGCGGCATAAGCCGGTTCATTATGTTTGGCGCGCCGGGCCAAAAACAAAAACAACAACTGCTCCAACGGCGCAAGGCGGATGGCCTGACCGTTGATTTCGATTTGCGGCCGCGCGATTTCCACCGTCACCCGCAAATCTTCGGCGGCGCGTTGTTGCAGGTCGCGACGGCACTCATTTACCAAGCGGCTGAACGTGCCGGCCTTTCGGCCCAGTTGTTGGCGGAACAAGTTGCGCAACGGCACGAAAGGCACCTCCGCCAGCTCCACCCTGGCCCACGCCGGCCGGTGCGTCCGCCCCGCGTGATCTTGAAGGTCCGCCCCCGGCTGCGAAGGGAACCAAAATCCCCGCAAGCTCTCAAACGGTTCGCTCACCAAGACATGGGTCAGACGATCGGTTTCCCGCCCGATCAGCGTCATACAGGCGTACAACAAAGCACTCATGGTTTTGCGACCGCCCGCGATGGACACCACCAGATTCAGGTCCGGATTCTCCACGACAGTTCGCACCTGCTCGAGGAGAAAGTCGGCGGCGGCTTCATTGTCAGTTTGATCGCGGATATCCGATAATTCCGTGCTGCGCCCTGTGGCGGCATCATGGGCGGTGATGATGCGTATGTCAGCGGCGGTCTGACCGAAACGCAATTTGCCCGTCAAATTGTGTCCGCCGGCCTGCAAGGCCTGCCGGAGCGCCTCCCAAGGTGTTTGCCCGGCCAGTTGTGAAGCTGGCTCGAAGAGTTGGTTCACCTTTTGACGCCCCTGGGTGGTGGTCACCACGATCACGCGCGTCGGGATGACCGGCTCACTGCCATCCGTCGGATGCGCCAAAGCCCAGATTGTTTCCGTGAGGATGGCCGGGGCCATGCCGGTGACGGCGAGAAGAACCGTTTCTCCGGCGGTTGTTGGCGGCACTGAAAGCGCCGCCTTGGCCGGCCTTCGGGATGGGCGTTCACGAGGCATCGGCCCGCTTCTGCGCGAGGTGACAGATCGAGACTTGGATCCTGTTTTCATGGTTCAATGCGGATTGTGATTGAAAATTTCGACCGGCCCGGGGATCGGGCTTTCATACGTCAAGAGGTGGGTGCGACCGTGCAACCGAAGCGCCCGGTGTGGATAGAGGCCGATCGGACCGGGATTGGTCACAGCCCCCTCCCGCACACGGCGGAACAAGCCGGCACCCCTGGGATTCATAAGCAAACGACTCCGCCAGTTTGGCGGCGCCGGAGAATGGAAAGATTAAGGGCCATGATCTCAGCGGGCAAAAGGGCGCCCGTCAGCAGCACAAAAAAGGGCTGGCATGATACGTGGGGTTGTTGGGCCGACCCAGCGAAGGGAGGGGGAGGCGGCGGCATGGATTCTCAGTGGCTGGACGCAACCTTCTCTGGCGGAATGTCTGCATCGGATGGGCATTGTAGAACCGAAATAATTTCCTCTTTGCCTACGGCCAATTCCAACCCCAACAAACGTGTCTGCATTTTGAGTTTGTCTTTTTGGGGTTGATCAGCGCCCATCACACAGAGAAGGCCCTTGGTAAATCGTCCCCCAAACTTTTCCTTCCGCGCCAATACGGACTCTAAATGTTCGAGTGAAGGGGGAGAGGATTTGCAGGTAATCAACGTCAAACTGAGTTCCTTGGGATCAAAGGCCAGAAAATCGGTTTCTCCAAAGTCCGGGGTTTCGCTGGCACTTTTTGGTTGGACGCTATGGAAGTAGTGGGTAAAACGACGGCTCTTTTTTAAGCAGATTTGCACATAGATTTCAAATGCATCCCCCTCTAAATGCATGATTATTGACTTAAGTATTTGGCGGCGCTTTTTGCCCCCCCCCTCGTTGCGCACGTTAAAAAACCATCCTGAACCCTCGACTTCAATTAACCAATCGCATTGCTTGGCGGCCTCAAGGAAGGGACGGACTTTGGATTCTAAATCCCCGAGCGGTATGGGGTTCTGGTCAACCCGATCCAAATCCTCTTTCGTTGGGGTGCCGCTTTTTCCATTGAGCCCATGCATGCGTATGATGTTACGCAGTCGCTGCATGGTTGTGTGGTCTTGGTGGGCAAGTTCCATGGCGATTTCTCCAAACGCTTCGTTTTCGGGACTCTGGCCGCCTTCTTTCCATTTGCATTTTTCATGCAGTCCTTGCGCCGCAAGGACAATTTCCACCGTTAATTTTTGGGCCAATTCCGGAAGCGTAATGGGAAACGTCATCTCCCGAGTTCCCTCTCCGGTTGGTTCGGTTAGGAACTCCCGGGGGGTATCGCAGTAGATGGCCCGTGCGCCCGCTGCCTGGGCAGCCAACCAGGCGCCGATGCTCATGTTTTTTGTTCCGCCCGTATAATTCAAAATTGCCTCCGGATGTTTTTGATAAATGGCAGCGACAACTTGGCGGGTTTCTTCAATCCGCGGCGAATCTGAATTAACAACGATTTGTTCAAAGTTAGGGACGGCCTTGACGATGCCGTCGCGGTGGGCCAAGCCCACCGCAGACTGAATGTTGGTGACGGCCTGGGTAAACTTCTGGGTACTTTGGACCGAGATGACTCGGGCCGGTTGCAGGGCCAGAATGGGCAGGACATTCTGCATTGTCTGCTCGCTGATCAACTGGATAAGTGTGAGGAACGGGGACATCGGTTGCTGGGGGAGTTTGTGGTGGTTCGTTATTCTATGGTGAAATAGTTTATTGGCAGCACAAGATTAGTTGAGGAAAACGCGCATACTAACATACTAATATTGCAACGAACGGGGACGAAGGGTGGTATGCCAACAGGCTTGGGCGGCAGGAAAATGTTCTTGGAGAAGGTTGCGTAACCGGGCGGCCACCTGTTGGGTTTCTGCGGCGCCCACCGTCCCTTGGCCGTGGCCATACATGGTTGCATGGCGCCGATAGAGTCCCCACTGCAGCTGTTGGTCTTTCAAGTAAGCCTTCGCGAGGGGGTCGTTCAACGCGTCGAGCAGGTCCCACGCGGTCTGCGCGGTCAAAAGCACCCGGCCATCGTGGGCTTTCCGACGAAATTCATCCGCCAACCGACTGCCAACCGGCAGTAAATTGAGAATAACGGTGAGTTGATAGGGAGGGCGCAGGTTATGAGCTTGCACCAAGCGAACCTTGGCGGTCTGTTCGGCGGCCCGATAGTAACGGGCCAGGGCCTCCTCATGGTCCCCCCAACGGGCCAGTTCGTCGGCGCTCGCCAGTAGATCGCCGAGGCGTTCGGTGCTGAATTCATCCGCGGCGGCGAGACGCTGGAGATGGGTGCGGAGTTCTTCGGAAAATTTGGCGGCATGGCTGGCCGCACGGGCATGGTTAAGCCGCTGCCATTCATGGAGGCAGAGGGCCTGTTCCCGGGCCTTAGCCGCCGCTGGGTCATACGAATAAGGCCGGAGAAGCCGGGCGGCGGCATAAAACGCCCCGGCGGCAAACAATTCATCTGCTGACCGGAGATCCCGCTCCCGGAGAAAGGCCAGGACGTCGAAAGACTGGATTCTTTCCGTGCCGGTTTTCACGACGCCATCCACGCGCTGGCCGGTGGTAAAATCTATTCGTCCCACCGCTTCATCCAATGCGGCTAACGTAGCGCCGGCGCTCATCTGCTTAGTGCCGCTGGTCGGGTTGACAATGATGCGTTCACCTTGGCGAAGCATCTTTCCCGCCGCTTGAATGACTTCCCGCACCTGACGACGGCATTCGTGGATATCGTCCGGCTCGGGGATGGCATGGTAGGGTGCTGTTTCGCTCCACGGCTGGAATGCCGACGGGTTAGCCACTCCTTCGCGGATCAGGTCGGCCACCGGAATGGATTTGGGATCGTTGCTGGGGACCAGCCAGAACAAACGGGGCTGCAGACAGTTGATGGTGTTGACGAGCCCTTGGGCCACATCGGAATGCTTCCCAGCAGTGCCGGTGCCCACGGTGAGGATAAGAAGGTCGCAGTTGGCCTGGCTCATGACACAAGCATTGCCTTGTGATTCGGAGCGACGGCTGGGGGCAAGCGGTGAGAGGGGAGGAGTTTCATGGGAGCAAGGGGTGCCAGGGCCCGAGTGCCTGCCAGCGTGATTTGCCTTGTAAGCGTGTGTATGCCTCGGGAAGCACATTAGGACGACCGCCGGCAGACGGGGCGGTGGCCAGCAGGCAGTGCGTTTGTCCCAACCGAATTACTTTGAATTTGGTGGGGGAAGGCTTGCGGGTGTTGCCGGCGGAACCAAAGAGCCGCGCATCGTTGATGGTATCGGAGGCAGTCTCCCGCAATTCCGTTGCATCCTTACCCGCATTTTCCCCAATCAAACTAACTGGCCAACGGAATTTAAGATCCATCAGGGTTTGCTTGAGCTCCTCCCGGGTTGCGGGCGGTTCGGGCCAATCTTCGGACGCCAAAGGCCACACGCTGCCAGCAGCGCGGTTGGAGCGCAGTCCAAGGCAACCCAACAAGAGCCAAAGTTTCACGGCAGCTTGGGCATGCTGCCAATCGGTCTCCGTGCAACCCACGAGGCGCTGCAGGTGAAAAGTAAAAGATTCGTCGGCGGCCAACGCGGGCCGCGGCCCGCGCTGGTTCGGGTTATTCTTATGCGGCAGCATGGTGGGCCGGGGGTGGGCGTGCTTGGTTGACACCCCGCCGACAAAGCGGAGCGCTACCCGACTGCCTTGGCCTTCATCACCGCTGGTGCTGCCCCAGACACGGTTCGCGTTGTCTGCCTTGAACAACTCCCGATGCCAAAAACGAACGTGCCCACGGATCGGCGGAATCCGCATTTCGGCATGGTCGTCGTTCTTGCCCAACGCCGTACCACTGAAGCAAGGAGTGAGCAGGGTAAACTTGTATTCTTGGAATTTTAGTTGCATGGCGCGGCGTTATTGTGGCGGCAGCCAATCCGAGGGAAACCAGTCTTTCCCCCGGAGGCGTTTGCGGATGTCTTTGTAGTCAGGGGAGGCCAGCCGTTGTTTCAATTCCTCGCGCCAGGATTCATTCTCCGGTTTTTGCAGCGTGGGAATTTGGCTGCGAAGTTGCTCAAGCTGACTGGGGTTCAGTTTATTAAGAACCAGATTTTTGAATGAAGCTGGGTTGGGATAATCCTGCTTCATTTTGGCTTGGGCCTCATCGTGTTGCTGTGCTTTTGCCGCGTCCAACTTGGCCTGCTCCGCAGTCTTGGCTTGGGCTGCGACCACGTCATGCTGACGTTTTTCCTGGGCGGTTCGATCCTCGTTTGTAGGGCGACGAAAACGGCCATAGCCCGCGGCGGTTTTGGCGCCGATACCGGTTTGGGTTAGCGCCTCCTCAATCCAAGTTTGCGTTTGTTCTTTCAGTTTAACGGCATCCGTTGTGCCAACACGCACGTAGTACACGAAGCGCCAGATGATGCCCGGCTCAACACAGAGGAAAGCGTTGGGAGTGAGTTTTTGCTTGTCGCGGCCGTCCGCTTCGTAATGCGGGTTCACAATGTCCAACCCCAACTTTGGTGCCGTGAGCGGAAAACCACTCACAAAAACGACATCACCGGCTTGTTCAGAGCCGTCCGGATCGTTATTGCCAAGGATACGCTCGGCCAATAGTGCCTCCGCATTCGCAAAGTTGTGTCGTTGAGTGCTGTCCTGACTGAACTCACGGAAGGAGCCGTCCGTGGGATTGAAGTGAGCCGCCCAACAGGCCCAGGTGCTGACCACGCCTTTTAGTGCGGTGCCGGGGATGAGCGGCAGGCCGGTGGTGCGTTCGGCGTAGAGCCCCACATTTTCCAAGACACTGGCCCGCCCTAGATGCAGGAGCAGGCGGCTATCCAAGACAAGCTCCACGGAACCAAAACGGTCACCGTGCTGGCGCTCCATGCAACTGATCCAAGTGAGCGTTCTACGGATGGTGGCTTCCAAGTGAACCCGCGATGTTTGAGCATTACAGCAGTCGCGCACCGTTTTCAGTGCCTGGGTTTTTGCTTCGGGGCCGCCGCGCTGCTCAAAACTGAATTTGTCCAACCGGAGATGCCAGGCATCGCAGCGCTTTTTGAGGGCTTTCTCGATAGGTGTGGTGACGGCGAGCATAAGTCAGGCGACGAAACGTTTCAGATAGTTTAGGAAAGCAAGAGCCTCGGCTGTGGCCCGGCGGAGCTGGGAGGCGTCTTCGGCACGAGCGAGTTCCTCCACCAAATCCTTGGCTTTGCCGGCCTTGCAAATGCCGACGGAAGCCAGGTGTTCCGCGACGGCA
>MWDV01000050.1 GCA_002070715.1 Verrucomicrobia bacterium ADurb.Bin118 | reverse complement strand
CTGCACCGAACGCCGGGATCGCGCCTCAGTTGGAAATCGAACATCATTGGCCCGGCGTGCCTGAGCCGGGGCGTTGGGCAAGACCGAAAGGAGGACATATGAACTTCAAATGTTTATTGGGTCACGACTGGGTTGGTTGCAAGTGCATCAGGTGTGGAAAGGTCCGAGATGAAGAGCATGACTGGAACAAGGATTGTGAAAAGTGTGTAAAGTGTGGTGCAACACGGCAAGGCGCACATCAATGGCAAGGCTGCAAATGTTCTAAATGCGGAAAAACACAACATCAACTCGAGGACTGCAAATGCAAGATATGCGGCATTGATGCTCACGATATGGTTGGTTGCACTTGTCGGAGATGTGGCAGGGCATTTCATGATTGGAGCGATCATGATCTACCAAATGATGCGTGCAAACGATGCGGACTATCAGGGAGTGACAGAAATAAGACAGTGTCCTGTAGCAAATGCGGTGGAGAGGCAACGTTTTTCCTGACTTTAAGTGGTAAAGTGGTTGTTGCTCTTTCATTGAGAGAAGCGTTGATGCAGGCATATTGGTGTGACAAGTGTCAAGCAATCCTCTGCGGGTCTTGCGTCGGCTTTCCCAGGGATGCTGCAATAGGCCTGGGCACGTTTAGATCAGTGTGTCCTGTTTGTGGTGGCAAGCCTCTACAAGCCGAGGAGTCATGTCTCGCAGCCATAGATAAGACTAAAATGAACAATGCAAATGCACCAAAAGGTCTGATTCGCTATGCTCTCCTTGTTGTATTCCATCCAACAGAGCCATCTGTCCCCCAAATGTCGGCATTCTTGATGGATATTTTGCCTGAGTTTCAATCGCAGCATGATGGTACGGGGAAAGTTGGGATGCTCTGGGAAAAAAGACCGATAGATTCAATAGACATATCGTCATTAGCGGTAAAAACATTTGGAGATGCGATATTGGATGAGAGCAAGTATATTTACCGCACACTTCATCTTAAAATAGACGGCGGAGAAGCCAAATGCTTTGTTGCCTATGATCGCTGATGATGCATGCTGCTTTAGACGTAAGGCACCACAAGAGTATCCTGATTGTTTTTGACATGAACAGCGCGACAGTGGAGCGCCCAACAAGGCAATCCAGCGGACGTCTTTCAGCCGCCGCTGATTTTGTCGTTAGCCCGTGACGTCGCGGGTGAGTCGAACACACACAGCAAACCGAACCGCCACCACGAAAACAAAAATCGGAACAACGAAAGGAATCGCAACAGCAGTCGTCGCGCTGGCTCTCGCCAGCACGAGCTTCGCTCAGCAAGCAGACAAACCACCTGTCCCTGGCACGTATTATTCGGCGAAGGATTACGAGTGGAAGCCACCCTTGCCCTTCAACCCGCATCCTGATTTGCCCGCAGTTGAGTTTGAACGGGGTAAGTTCTTGGTAGATGATACCGGCGTGTCCGATACGCCGGAACAAGCAGAAGCCCGCAAGCGTTGGCAGGAGGCCGACGCGCTGGCCAAGGCGATTGCCGCTGACCCAGTGCTGGCGGCAGCGGCACGACAGCAGGCGGAGGAGGCGGCCCGCAAACGGGATGCCGATTGGCAGGCGCGGCTGGAAGCCGCGCGTCCTTTCCTGCGCTCGTGGGGTTTCCCCGGAGACGCCGAAACACAGCAGACTCGCGAAGAGGCGCGAACGGAATTACAGGAGTTGGCGCGCAAGGCGGCGCAGGCGCGGGCCGACGTGCCGCGCATCGAGGCAGAGTTGGACGCCATTTCCGAGCAGTTGAAGGCACCCCGCGTGCGTGTGCGCAGCGACGGCTCCAAGGAGATTCTGGGCGGACACGTTGGCGGAAGGCCTGTGTACCGCTCCAGTTTGAACCTGTTCGCCGCAGCCAGCATCAGCGCCGATGAGTTGTGGCCGACCAACTCAGCCGTGCCGTGGCCCCATGCCTCGACCGGCCGTAACCTCACCGGCACAAACGTTACGCTGGGTCTGTGGGAGAACGACGGCGCGGTGTTGACGAACCACGCGGAATTTGGCAACCGTGCCTGGCAAGTGGACCACAGCGCCACCAATCCCATCCCGAGCGACGGCCACGCTACGGCGGTCGCGGGGACGATGGCCGCTGGCGGTTTTTACCAGTTCAGCCTCGGCGGCCAGCCCGCGCGGCTGTTGCGCGGCGTGGCGTTTGAGGCGCGAATCAATGCCTATGACACGGATGAGTTCAACCAAGAGATTTTTGATGCGGCAGCAGGAACCGTGACCGGCCAACCTTTACGTCTGGCGAATCACTCTTGGGGCTACGCCGGCGGCTGGACGCGCGAAACCATCCAGGTGCTTCAGGGCGGCCAGACCAACACCATTACCAACGCCTGGATTTGGCGCGGTGATGTTTCGCTGGCCGAGGAGTGGAAGTTCGGGTTCTACCTGCCCGGTGCTCCCACGATTCCTGACGGCACAGGGTGCGTTGACATCGACAATTTTCTCGCCACCAATGCGACCAGACACTTGATGGTCTATGCGGCGGGCAACGACCGCCTGTTCGACCCCGGCGTGCCGACCAATTACTGGTACAGGTCCGGCGATGGCCCCTACGACTGGACGGGTGTCACGAACCCGCCGAGCGGCTCCCGCGACTGGCGCAACGGAGACGGCGACACCTATGGCTTTGACACCGTGCTTGCCCCCGGCACTGCCAAGAATGTGCTCACCGTCGGCGCGGTGCGGGACGTGTACTACCTCAGCAACAGTCTGGCCCACCTCGGCTACGCAACCAATGCCGTCGTCACACTCGCGCCGTTCAGCGGGTGCGGCCCGACGGACGATGGGCGCATCAAGCCCGAGATTGTCGCCGTTGGTCAGAGCAATTCAGTTCTTCGCACCTTCGGCATCGCAACCCCGGCGAACAACGCCACCAACGGCTACTATCTGTACCAAGCGGGTACGAGCTTTGCCGCGCCCGGCGTGGTGGGCGGGCTGGGGTTGGCGATGCAGCGCCGCCAGCAGCTTTGGCCGAACCTGGACCCGAACTTGGACGCCTTGCGCGGTTCGACGTGGCGGTGCATAGCGATTCATTCCGCCGATGATGTGGGTGCGCCTGGCCCGGATTATCAATTGGGCTACGGACTGTTCAACGCCGTTTCGTGCGTGGCGCAGCTCGAACTGGATCTGCAGCACGGGCGCGGCACGCACATCAAGGAGTTTCAGGTCGGCGTGAGCAACAGCGTCAGTTGGGAAGTGGATCTGACCAACGACGTTCCGTTCCGCGCGACGCTCACTTGGAGTGACCCCGCCGGTGTCGGACAGACCACGACTGAGGCGGATACCACACCCCGACTCGTGAACAACCTGGACATCCGCGTGGAGCGCGTGGGCGCCACCAATGTCTATTACCCGTGGATTCTCAACCCCGACCTGACGAACAAGACGGAGGCGGCGCGAAGCGCCGCGGCGACGACCAGCGTGGACAGCCGGAACAACGTGGAGCAGGTGTTCATCGCCAATCCACCCAGTGGGCGCTACCGCATAGTCGTGACGCATTCGGGCGGACTGCCCGGTGGCCCGTCGCCATCCGCGCAGTGGGGTTCGTTGCTCACCACGGGCGATACACCGCTGCCGCCGGTGTTCACGGCGATTGAGCCGAGTCCGTCCGGGACGAACGTGCTGCTGACGTTCACCGCCGACCCCGGCGCGTATTTCCATCTGCTGAGCACGACCGATTTCGTCAGTTGGCAAACCAACGCGACCGTCAAGGCGGAGGGCGTGACGAATTCGGTCCTGGTTTCGGTCACACAGCCGTATCAGTTTTACAGGCTCCGCCGTCAGCAGTAGGCCATGAAACGCCATCTTTCACTGCTGCTTGGCTTCGTAGTCGCTTGGCTGGGGCTGCCCCAGCCAGGCGGCGCTCAGGGGACGATTGCTTACTACCAGCCCCAGACGCCCATCGTGATGTTCACGCGGTGGTTTGGCGAGTATTACCCACTGGACATAGATGGCGACAACAGTACCGACCTCACCTTCGCTTACAGTTTCCAGTTCCTTGGCGTACGCTCGGAGGGCGTGAATCGCCTTCTCATTCGTCCCTCTCCGCCTCCAAACGTAGGTGGGCCGATTGCGGTCTTACCACCCGGTTTTCCTATCGGAGACTCCAGCGAGTCCGACGTGCTGCGGTGGTATGCCGGAACAGAGCTTAGTCCATTCCAGACCTTGGTCCATTGCGTCGACAGCGGGTGCGGCGGTGCATTTCGCGGCCAGCACGCCTACATGGGCGTCGAGTTTGAGCGCGCCGGGGCGACACATTACGGATGGGTGTTGTTGAACGTGGCCTCCGATTATCCGGCAGGGCAGATTGAGGCGTGGGCGTGGGAGACGCGGGCAGGCGTGCCGATTTTGGCAGGGTCAGTGCCGGAGCCGTCCACTTGGGCACTGCTGGTCGGAGGCGGAGTGTTGATGGTGTGGTTCAGACGAAAGAGGAATGAGAGGATGGGCTAACCAGATCACTGGAGCGAACAGCCGCCCCGCTTCGCAGTTCGAGAGTCGCGGGCTTCGGCGGCGCGCTCTAGTAGTCGGGCGTCACGGGCGTCATCACGGCGGGGCGGCTGTCGCTCAGTTCTGTCGTTAGCCCGTGACGTCGCGGGTGAGTCGAACACACACAGCAAACCGAACCGCCACCATGAAAACAAAAATCGGAACAACGAAAGGAATCGCAACAGCAGTCGTCGCGCTGGCTCTCGCCAGCACGAGCTTCGCTCAGCAAGCAGACAAACCACCTGTCCCTGGCACGTATTATTCGGCGAAGGATTACGAGTGGAAGCCACCCTTGCCCTTCAACCCGCATCCTGATTTGCCCGCAGTTGAGTTTGAACGGGGTAAGTTCTTGGTAGATGATACCGGCGTGTCCGATACGCCGGAACAAGCAGAAGCCCGCAAGCGTTGGCAGGAGGCCGACGCGCTGGCCAAGGCGATTGCCGCTGACCCAGTGCTGGCGGCAGCGGCACGACAGCAGGCGGAGGAGGCGGCCCGCAAACGGGATGCCGATTGGCAGGCGCGGCTGGAAGCCGCGCGGCCATTTCTGCGCTCCTGGGGATTGCCCGGTGATGCCGAGACACAGCAGACTCGCGACGAGGCGCGAACGGAGTTGGAGGAGTTGGCGCGCAAGGCGACGCAGGCGCGGGCCGACGTGCCGCGCATCGAGGCGGAGTTGGACACCATTTCCCACCGGTTGAACGCGCCGCGTGAGACTGTCCGCGAGGACGGCAGGAAGGAGGTCTTGGGCGGACAAATTGACGGCCAGCCAGTTTATTATTCGAGCCAGAACCTGATTGCGGGGGCGAGCATCAGTGCCGACGAGTTGTGGCCGACGAACACCGCACCGTGGGCGCACGCGTCCACCGGGCGGAATCTCACCGGCACAAACATCACACTCGGTTTGTGGGAGACTGACGGCGGGGTGTTGACGAATCACGTCGAGTTTGGCCCTCGTGTGCGGCAGGTGGACCACTCGGCGACCAACCCGATTCCGACCCACTGGCACGCAACGGGCGTGGCGGGCACGATGGCGGCGGGTGGTGTGGTTCAGTTCACGCTTAACGGCCAGCCCGCAAGGCTGTTGCGCGGGGCGGCATTCGAGGCACGATTAAACTCCTATCGGCTTGGTCAGAACTTCGGAGCACAACGTCTCGAAGCTGCGGCCGGGGCCGTGACCGGCGAGCCGTTGCGCTTATCGAATCATTCTTATGGAGCTTCTGGCGGTTGGATTCAGCAGACGATTCAGGTGTTGCAAGGTGGGCAGACCAACACCATCACCAACGCGTGGATATGGCGGGGCAGTTTGGCTTTCCCCGAGGAGTGGCGATTCGGCTATTACTTCCCCAACGTCAGCGACGGTTCCGGCTGCACTCAGATTGACGAGTTTCTTTCGACCAACGCTACGCGGCACTTGATGGTCTATGCCGCTGGCAATGACCGATTGACCGGCCCCGGAGCGCCCACCACATACTACTACCGCTCCGGCACCAACTGGTATGATTGGACGCGAGTGGACAATCCGCCTGCCAACTCGCGCGACTGGCGCAATGGCGACGGCGACACCTACGGGTTCGACACGATCTTGGCTCCTGGCACGGCCAAGAACGTGTTGACCGTCGGCGCGGTGCGCGATGTTTACCATGTAGTGGGGAGTGAGGTTCGCTTCGGCTACGCCACCAACGCCAGTATCGTTCTTGCGCCGTTCTCTGGCTGCGGGCCAACCGATGACGGGCGCATCAAGCCGGACATTGTAGCGGTTGGGCAGGCCAATCCTTCGATTCGTGGCTGGGGTATTTATTCGCCCGCGAACAACGCTACGAATGGTTTCTTGACCAATGCCGTGGGAACCAGCTTCGCCGCTCCGGGTGTGTCCGGTGGGATCGGGCTGGCGATGCAGCGGCGACAGCAGTTGTGGCCGAACCTGGACCCGAATCTGGACGCGTGGCGCGGCTCGACGTGGAAGACGTTGGCTATGCACACGGCGGATGACGTGGGCGCGCCCGGCCCGGACTACCTGGGAGGCTACGGCTTGTTCAACGCCGCGTCTTGCGTGGCGCAGCTTGAGTTGGACCAGCAACACGGGCGGGGCACGCACATCAAGGAGTTCCAGCTTGCCGTCGGTGAGTCCTTTGCTTGGGAGGTGGATTTGACCAACGGCGTGCCGTTCAAGGCGACGCTAGGCTGGAGCGACCCGGCTGGGCCGCAACTGACCAACGTGGTGGTGGATCCCACCACGCCGGTATTGGTCAACAATCTGGACCTGCGAATCGAGCGGGTCGGGACGACGAATGTTTATTATCCGTGGATTTTGAATCCCGACCTGACGAACAAGACCGAACCGGCCCGGAGCGCCGCCGCCACAACCGGCGTGGACAACCGGAACAATGTCGAGCAGGTGTTTATCGCCAATCCGACCACAGGGCGCTATCGCATTGTGGTGACGCACTCCGGCGGACTGCCGGGCGGCCCGTCGCCCTCGACGCAATGGGCCTCCTTGCAGACCACCGGCGACACGCCGCTGCCGCCGGTGTTCACGGCGATTGAGGCAAGCCCATCCGGGACGAACATGCTGCTGACATTCACTGCGGATCCAGGCGCGTATTTCCATCTGCTCACTTCGACCAATCTGGTGAACTGGCAGACGAACGCCATCGTGAAGGCGGATGCGGTGACAAACTCGATTCTGGTGGAGGCTGCCGACCCGTATCGGTTCTGGCGGTTGCGGCGGCAACAGTGATTCGCCATGCACCGGCATTGCTTCATTGTGTTGCTTCTCGCGGCTGCCTGGCTGGGCCTTGCCCAGCCGGGCAGAGCGCAAGGAACGATTGCCTACCATCAACCACCAAGCCCGGTGGTTTTGCGGGACGAGTTTTTCGGGCAGTTTTGGCCCTTCGATATGAATGGGGACGGAAATCCGGAACTGACGTTCGGATACGACTTCCAGTCCGTAGCTGTCAGGTATGAGCAAGGCACACGATCGCTTTCAGCAATGGCTTCTTGGCCCGACATTCGGGGATTGCCCCAGCCATTAGATGTCGGGTTTTCCGTCGGACCGGAGAGCGCATCGGGCCAATTGCAATGGTTTGGTGGCATTCCAGGAGAACCGTTCGGTTTTTACTCACTGGTTTACATCACCAGCAGAGGGACCGGGGGAGAGTTTGCCGGACGGCGTGGTTACATGGGAGTGGAGTTTCAGCATGCGGGCGGCACTCACTATGGGTGGATTTCTCTTTACGTGGATGCTTTCGCGCCTGTGGCGGTGATTGATTCTTGGGCGTGGGAGACGCGGGCAGGCGTGCCGATTCTGGCGGGCGCAGTGCCAGAGCCGTCCACTTGGGCGTTGCTGGTTGGCGGGGCGGTCTTGATGGTGTGCTTGAGACGAAAGAGAAATGAAAAGAGGGGCTAACAAAATCACTGGAGCGCACAGCCGCCCCGCTTCGCAGTTCGAGCGTCACGGGCTTCGGGGATGCGCTCTGGTTATCGAGAGTCGCGGGCGTTATCACGGCGGGGCGGCTGTCGCTCAGTTCTGTCGTTAGCCCGTGACGTCGCGGGCGAGTCGAACACACACAGCAAA
>MWDV01000049.1 GCA_002070715.1 Verrucomicrobia bacterium ADurb.Bin118 | reverse complement strand
GGGTAGCCAAGTGGTAAGGCAGGGCTCTGCAAAAGCCTCATTCGTCGGTTCGATTCCGACCCTCGCCTCCAATCTTAACGGCCGAAATGCCAGCGGGTTGGGAATGTGGAGGGTGACAATCTCCAACGGTTTCTTCAACAGGTTGAGCCGTGCTTCCACCCCCCCATCGGTGTGACCAATATCCGTCCCCCGCTCGCTCCAACGGCCGCCCTGCTCTGCTTCGTACTCGAAACCGAAAATCCGTTGAACAACGGCGATAGCCCAAAAGCCCGGCCATTTTTTCCAAAACTAACTCCGAACAATTTCCAGTTTGGCTTGGGCAAGAATCTCAGGAAAAGCGCGTACACTATTTCGATCGTACTCGCGAATCTCTTCGGGGAGATCTTTCCAAGCCACCAAGCAGTTGTGAATTTTCTTCGCGTTGTCGCGCACTGGCCCGAATCGCCAACCATCGCGCAATCGTTCGAGGTTCCAACGGCCATGTTCCAGTTCGGCCATCCGCTCCACTGCGGCTTTATATTCACTAGTTTGAAAACTAGCAATGGCCTCCGAGCTGTCAGTGGCAGGCCGCACATCAAAACCGGCCGCACGCAGAATCTCCACCGCATGGCGGGCCTGTTCAATGTTGGCTTTTTTATAGGTATCCGCCAATTTCTCCCAAGCCCGCATATTTTCGGGTAGTTTGCTAGGATTATCGCGGACATAGTGGGCATGAAAGGCCTGCGCCATTACCTCGAGCTCTTCGGGAGTGTGCTCTAAAGTCGGCGCGCTTACGAAAGCCTGTGCCGAAGCCGCATCCAGGGGAAGCGCGAGCAGGGCGGATACTCCGTTCCACACGGGGTCTGCTATGATGGCATCCGCTCCACCACCAGAGCCCGCCACTACCGCGACGCTGGCACCCAAGGCGAGCGCAACATGGAATTCCGCCGTGGCAACACGGCCTCCGCCGAAGCCGATTACCTTTACCTGATCTGGGGTAATCCCCTCCCGCTGCAAGTCCTCCCATGTTCGGAGAATCTGTTCGGGCGAAAACCTGGAGTCGCCAGATACCACCACAAAGCGGTCGTAGCGCTCATCTTTAGGCATGTCCTGAGGCAGCGCTTCGGGAATGTATCCAACCAACTCGAATTGCTTATGACCCGCAAATTCAAGTTCTGCGGCAAGCTCACCAACACAACCAGGAATTCCAACCTTCGTACCGCCGCAAATCACCGTACCGCTAAAGTTTTTCAGCGCCTGCTCCAGGCAAGGGCGGACTTTTTCCAGGGTGGCGTCGTCCATACCGGCTGCCCCCCCCGCAACAATGAGGACTCGCTTTTCAGTTGTCGTTCCTGGGGAGACAGCGTCTCTCGCCGCAGCTGCGTTTCCGGGGCGAAATGACCGGTCAAGGTTGATCAACCGCTCAATCCAGTTGTGACCAGAAGGCGGCTTCTTCATGCCCCGGTAAATCCGTTTGGTCCAATCTACTTCGTCTTCCAACACGCTCTCAGATACGCACGATTCGCCGTCGAACAAGTGTCGCAGGCCGCGCGCATACCACCCCAATGCCGCCGACGCATCGCCCAATAATAAATTGAGGCGACCCGCCGCAAACAGCGCGTATGGAAGTTCGGTGCCGGCGCGGGCATGATCCTGGCAAAGCGCGATGGCTTGCTGGATTTTCATTCTCATGCTGTCACTCATGTTTGCGTGTGGCTCGCAGAGAATTTCGGCGCAGATCCAGCGGAAAGATGGGAGAAATTCACCGGTAGTTTTTCCAGGGTTCCACGACGATGTTTCAAAGCTTTTCCCTCCCAATGAAACCCCGCCGCTGGTCACACCGAGAACCACTCCTCCGCCCCAAGCGCGTGCAGCGTGGCACGGATTTGCGCTTCACTCCGGCCCAGCGCGCGGAGCAGATCGGCGTAGTTATTCGCGGTGGTTTGCAACTGCGGGTGCGAATGCCCTGTGGCGCGGGTGAAGGCCACCAGAATCTCCAAGCTCCGCCGCCGCAACGGCTCCACCTCCCCCAGCCGATTCGTGGCTTGCAGCAAGGCCGCGAGATCGTCGAGGCGTTTAGCGACTTTGGGATGCTCCGCCCCGTAACGCGCTTCCGCAATCGCCAATGCCCGCCGCAGCAACGGCTCCGTCTCCTCCCGCCGGTTCGTAGCTTGCAGCAAAGCCACGAGATCATCGAGGCGTTTGGCGACTTGGGAATGCTCCGGCCCGTAACTCACTTCCACGATTGCCAGCGCCTGACACAGTAACGCCTCCGCTTCCTCCAGTCGGTTCGTGGCTTGCAGCAAGCCCACGAGATTGTCGAGGCTATTGGCGATGAAGAAGGGAGGCCCCGATTTGTAACTTGCTTCATCAATCGCCAGCGCCCGCCGCAGCAACAACTCCGCCTCTTCAAACTGATTCGTGGCTTGCAGCAAGGTCGCGAGTTCGTTGAGGCGGTAGCCGACTTGGTAATGCTCCGGTCCGTAACTCGCTTCCACAATCGCCAGCGCCCGCCGTAGCAACAACTCCGCCTCCTCCAGTTGGTCCGTGGCTTGCAGCCACTTCGCAAGCTTGTTGAGCGCGAAGGCAACGTCGGGATGCTCCGGGCCGTAACTGGCTTCATCACTCGCCAGCGTCCCCCGCAGCACCCCCTCCATCACCTCCAGCAAGTCCGCAGCTTGATCCAATTCCGCGAGACGGTAGCTGAGGTTGGCGACGCCGGGATCCTCCGGTCCGAAATTCGCTTCATCAATCACCAGCGCCCGCCGCCGCAGCGCCTCCGCCTCCTCCAGCCGATCCGGGGCTTGCAGCAATCGCCCGAGATTGTCGAGGCGTTCGGCGACGAGGGGATGTTCCGGTCCGTAACTCGCTTCCACAATCGCCAGCGCCCACCGCAGCAACTCCTCCGTCTCTGCCACCCGGTGTGTGGCTTGCAGCAAGCGCGCGAGATTACTAAGGCAGACGGCGACTTTAAGATGTTCCGGTCCGTAATTCGCTTCCATAATCGCCAGCGCCCGCCGCAGTAACGCCTCCGCCTCTGCCATTCGCTCTGTGGCTTGCAGCAAGCGCGCGAGATTGGTGAGGGTGGGGACGAGCCCGGGATCGTCCGGATGAAAATAGTCACTCTTTTCATGGGACGCCAGCATCCGCCGCAGCAACGCCTCCACCTCCTCCCACCGGTTCGTCTCTTGCAGCAACTGCGCGAGATCGTTGAGATTGGCTTCGTCGTCGGGATGATGGATCAGGGCTTGAAGAAACTCATCGAGACTGAGGTCGGGCATGTCGCCGGGATCGCCCAGTTCCCAATCAGCAGCCGCTTCACTGATCGCCTGCGCCCGCCGCAGCAACGGCTCCGCCTCGGCCAACCGGTTCGTGGCTCGCAGCAACTTCGCAAGGTTGATGAGGCTGTGGACGACGTTGGGATGCTCCGAGTCGTATCGCGCTTCCGCAACCGCCAGCGCCCGCCGCAACAACGCCTCCGCCTGAACCCATTCCGCAAGCGCGTAATGGCGCAGCCCGGCATGGCGCAACAACCAGCCTGCTTGGGGATGCTCCTGCTCGGCCCACCGCAACGCCAACGCCGCCAGCGGTTCAACTTCCCACCGCGCTTTCTGCCATTGCGTCTCCTCCTCCAAAACCGACACCCGTTGCCTGACCCACTTGTCCACCGCCCACTGCCGCGCTTCGCGTTCCGACACCGCACCGTCGCCCCACATCAATTGCTGCACCAACCGGTGAACCCGCACCACGCGCGGCTGCCCGGCCTCGTCCACCGCCGCCGTCGCCTGCAACAAACGCTGGCTCAACAACCCGCGCAGCACCGCGTTCCACGGGTCCGGATAACCCGGCGCCGCCTCCCGCCCAATCTCCGGATAAGTCCCCGCCACCAGCCCCCGCAGCCACGGCAACGCCACCTGATCCGGCGGCAGCAACGCCGCATACTTTAACGCCAGCCGTTCCCGCTCGCCCAACCGTTCCAGCGTCGGCGTCAGCGTCGCGCTCAACCGCGCTTCCCCATGCCGCACCCGCACCTCCCCCTGGCCAGCGGCTTGATCCAGCCCCGCCAACCCTTCCCGCTCCAGCCGCGCCAAAAACGCCGCACAGCTCACCTCCCCCGCATACCGCCCCAGATACACCGCCGCCGCTTCCACCGCCAGGGTGAAACACCCCAGCAACCGCACAATCCCCGCCGCCGCCGCTCGTTCCGCCTCATCACGAAAACAGCCCTCCGGCTGATAACTTTCGATAAGCGCCAACGCCTCCGTTGCCGACAACTCGTCAATAGGCAGAAACGACCGGTCGTGGTGCGCGCCGTGCAGCTCGTTCTCCCCCAGCCGCGTGGTCGCCAGCACATGCAGCCAGTCGCCCCCGTTTAGCCGCGCCACCAACGCCGGATCCAGCAACCCCGGCCGATCCACGTTGTCCAGAATGAGCAGACAGCGGTGCGGCGCCCGGGCATCGGCGAGCCGCTTCAACTCGTGGCGAACCCGCTCCAATTGCCGGTCGGCGCTCCCCTGCTCCTCCTCGGTAAACGCAAAACCCATGGCCGGGGCCAGCTCGGCCAGCGCCAAGCGCAGGTCGTCCTTACCCGCGCAGCGCACCTGCCACCGCCCGCCACCATACTGGTCGGCATAGGCGTGCGCGTATTGAATGGCCAGCGCCGTCTTGCCCAGCCCCCCCATGCCGTTGACCGCCGTCAATACCCCAATCCGCCCCGGCTCCACAAAGTTCTGCCGCAACTGATGCATCTTATCGCTACGCCCCAGAAAGTGTGGGTTGTGCGCATCCACGTTGCCCGGACTCTGCGCGGCGCGTTCGCCGCGCTGGATCGTTGCCCCAATCTGGCGGTTGAGCGCGTCCAGGCGCTCCCGCACAGCGGCCTCATGCAGCGCCGCGCGGCCTTGGTCGTGCCACGGGCGCAGATCAAAGTGCTGCCGCCGCCGCAACTCCGCCACCCATTCCTCGCATTCGCGCTCGAACTCCGGCTGCTCCCAGCCCGGCACGGCCACAAAGTAAACCGGCGCCACTCCATGAAACCCGCCCACACGGCCAAACTCGCGTTTGAGATATTCGGTGAACTCCCATGCGCAATGTTCGCTCTGCAGATACGCCGGAGAAAAACACGCCAGCAGCAAATGTGATTCGCGCAGCCCCTGCAAAATCCGCTGCCGCCAGTCCTCCATCCCTTGGATCTCCTTCTGGTCGAAAAACACCCGCAGTTCGCGCGCCGCATACTGCTGAAAATCCTTCTGAATTTGCTCCAAAAGGTCCGTGATCCGGCCTCGGGCATTGTCACCCCGTGAATACGAGAGGAATAAGTCGTAGCCCATACTTGCCCCAGTCTTGCGGCTGGACGACTGTTTGAAAAGCTCAATATCCCAAGCCCGACCGGGCCAACTGCCGGCGAAGCATCGTCGGAACTTCAGCGGCGCATCCCGCGCCGTCAGCGCCTCCCCGAACGTCGGGAAGCGGAATCCCCCGCCCTGGCGGGTGACGCTTCAATGATTCACGTTCATGATGACAACGCTTTATCCCGAACCACCTTAAACCGCGAACCGACAACGGCAGGAATATTCATAACCACGTCGCGATCGTATTGTTTGATGGAGTCGTGCAGGTCCTCCCAATCCACCAAGTTTTCTGAGATGCCGCGGGCTTTGTCCGATGGCGTCCCATAACGCCAGCCGGCAAGCCAGCGTTCCACCCGCCAGCGTTGATGCTCCACGCGGGCCAGCAGTTCGATTTCCGCGGGGGTAAACCTGCTTACCGCTTCACCGGGGTCTGTAGCCGCCACCAAGCGGCAGCCGATGGCCCGCAGTTTGATGGGAATGTGGTCGGCTTGTTGCCGGTTGGATTCCCGCAAGTCCTCGCCCAATTTCTCCCACGGCCGCAACGCCGGATCACTGGCCGGCTGGCGGCGGGAGTCGGCTAGGCGTTGGCTGATGAAGCGCTCGTGAATTGCCTGTGCCAGGGCCTCGTTAAACTCACGGCCCAGCATATCTTCACAGTTTGCGTCATCTACCATGCCAAAGGTGATGATCTGCCCGCCGGCCTTAAGCGCGGGCACGCCCTCCCTGAGCGCCGGCCCCAGCAATGGCCGGGACGCTTGCGAACGAATATGCACCAGCAGGTGTCCCTCCGGATGCTTCTGCAGAATGCTTTTCAACCGCAAGCCCACCTCGACGGCCCGCGCATCATCATCCAGACATACAAACACCTGCAGCAAGGTGTTGGCTTCGTCCGCCCACTTTTTCACGAAGTCCCGGGCGGTCAGGGATTCCGCCTCCGCCTCATAAAACGTCAAATCGCAGAGCTTCTGTTGCTCGAAGGCCGGGTAACGGAACAGGAAGCGGTCACGTTGTTGATGGGCGGAGCGGTCAATGATGGAAACACGCAACAATTTGCCGTTGGCGAAATGCCCCATCTTGACGGCGCGCAGCGCCAGGCTGCGCCCCATCCGGCCAAAGCCGAGAATGACCATATGAACCGAGCGAGGATCATGCTCGCGGATCCCCGGTCCGTCCAAGGGCAGGGTGTACAAAACCCGCCGCGCTTCGTAATCGAACAAGTCAAAAAAATGCAACCTCCCGGCCTCCGGTTCTTGCCGGTCCGGTTCATTCTGCCGTTCAAGCTCTTCGCGCAGGTGAATATCCGCGAGATGCACGCGGATGGCCGCGTCGCTGTTTTTTTGACCGGCCATTTGCTGCCGCAGTTCCAGCGCGATGCGCAGGTTGACCTCGTCGGTGGGGGTGATGACGAAGATTTCCCCCGCGTGCGCAATGCGCGCCTGTTTCAATGTTTCGGCTTGCGTGGCATCGGCTTGGATCATACAGACCCCCAGCCTTTCCGCTTTTGCCTGCAGGCGCCGATCAGGCGCCGGGTCAATCACCACCACCCGTACGGGGGGGGGCGTTGCTTGAGACAACGGACAATTTCGAAACCCTTCCGCCCGAGCCCACAAACGACGGAATGCCCCGACCATCGGGTCAGGCGAAGCAGATAAAGTTCATGCCGCAACTGGCGCCGCAAAATGGCCATGGAGGTGGCAATAAGCGCCACCGCCCCCAACCAGCGGCCCGCTTCGATCCAGCCATTCATTCCCCGCTCAAATTGCGGCGTGTTCATAATCAACATCTGGAGCGCGCTGTAAACCGGGCTCAATCCGTGGCTGACCCCGGGCGAAAATTCCTGATCGTACTTCCAGACGCCGATGCTGCCGCAGACAATCGTCAGTCCGCCGGTGATGAGCGCCAGCCACCATTGCCAGCGCAGCGTCTGGGTCGAGTCCGGTAAACGACGGCTCATGAGGAACTATATTAATCGCGTTTCACTGCCAGCAGCGGTCGGGCCCCGCCCAAACCACTGTAAAAATGACCACCTCTTGTATGGCAGACTCACCCCAGTGTTTCCATCACTTTTTTGGGGCCCGGGAAACCGGGGACTGTCCCCGAGTTGACTCAAGTTAAATGTTACCGGGGCGGGGAGGTGGACGAGGGGTCTGCCGATACGTTAAGGAGACGCTGAATAAAGCCTGAATGATGGATTTCTGAGATGCGCGGGCTGAGGCGGCGGGCGCGAGGCGGTTTGG
>MWDV01000048.1 GCA_002070715.1 Verrucomicrobia bacterium ADurb.Bin118 | reverse complement strand
TTGTTCAGCAAACGGCATGACCCGTTGGGCCATATTCTCACCAAGGATTGTCGTCTGCCCTGCTCCCTTTGCGGCAAGGCAGCACCCCAACGCATTTTCGTAAGCCCAACCCGTATTTTCCTGATGCGTTTGAACGGGTTGCGCGGCTTCGGCCAGACGCGTTTCCGGGGTCGAACCAAAATTTTTCCAGGCGCGGTTTTCCGGTGCAACGTGCGCGAGCGCGGAGGCGTTGGCCACGGTCATGACGACCAGCCACAGGGCGAGGATTATTTTTTTAGCCGCATCCATCCGCAGCTAAGAGTAGCAGCTAAATAAAGAAGATGACGAGCGCGGATTTAGGCGGGATCGGCGGGCCGTCCGAGCTTCGCCGGATGGGTCGCGGCGTGGATCTCCTTCAACTTGCGGATGCTGACCTGGGTGTAAATCTGCGTCGTGCTCAACTCGGCATGGCCGAGCATCTGCTGGATGAAGCGGATGTCGGCCCCGCCTTCGAGCATCAAGGTTGCCATCGTGTGCCGGAACAGGTGGCAGGAACCGCGCTTGCCGATGTCGGCCGCATCGATGTATTCGCGCACCATTTGGGTCAACCGGCCCGGACTGAACGTGTCGCCCTGGTTGGACAGGAACAGCGTGCCGTCGTCGGGTTCCAGCGCGAGCGAGGGCCGCACTTCGGTCACGTATTTGTCGATCCAGGCCAAGGCCCGGTCGCCGATCGGGATCATGCGGTCTTTCTTCCCTTTGCCCAGCCGGATCATGATGGTGCCGCGTTCCACATCGAGGTCTAACAGTTTGAGTGATGCCAGTTCCAGGCGGCGCATGCCGGTGGAGTAAAAGGTTTCTAGCATGGCGCGGTCGCGCACGCCGAAGGCCGTGCCGGTGTTGACCACGTTCAACACGGCGTCGGCCTCCGACGCGCTGAGCACATGCTTGGGCAGCCGTTTTTCCATCCGGGGCAGTTCGATCTCGCTGGCCGGGTTGTAAAGGGTGTGGTTGTTCCTCGCGCACCATTTGAAGAACGCCCGGACGGGAACCAGGCGCACATGCTGCGAGCGGAACGACATCGGTTGCCCGGTCTTTTCGTTGCGGTAGTGGTAAAGCCAACGCTGGTAGCGTTCCAAAATGGCCTTGGTCACTTCGGCGGGCTGCACCACGCCGCGCTCGCCGCACCACTCGATGAAGTAGCGCAGGTAAACTTCCCGGTTGCCCACGGTGCGCTCGCTGTAATTTTTCACCCGCATCCAGTCCAGGAACGCGGCCACCAGCACGGCGAAGCCGCGCGGGTCGGACGGATCGCCGACAACGCGCCTGGGGTTACGATGGCCTTTAGCGGGCATGGAGGGTGTAGTGTTTTTCCGAGCCCTTTTGCGGCACAGGCGCGGAAGGCTCTTCAACACAAGGGTTAGAGCCGTTTTTCGGGGGCCGACCATCCCCCGACACCCCGCCGACCACGGCCCGACCAGGCCCCGCCCGGTGTCCGTTTTGCCCCGCCCGGTCGCCATCGTAGCCGAGTTTCACCGGGTCAAGCAGGCCCATGAGGAAGCGGTTTCCGTCGCGGCCTTCCCCGGCGTAAAGCAGTTCGTAAACGAACATCTGCCCGCGGCTGGCGCGGTGCGTAAGCAGGTATTCCATTTCTTCCAGGCGGCGCAGGTGGATTTTGAGTTGGGTGTCGCCCCACCCGATCCAGCCGCGCACGTCGCGGCGGCTAAAGCGGAAGGTGTCCCGCGCCAGCTTGAGCCGTTTGCATTCGGCCCCGACGCGCTCCGTGATGAGCGACAGGAGCCGCCGCGTCTGCGGCGGCAACTCGTCCAGGGAGCGGCCCAGCACTTCCCCGGCAATGCGGTTGGCCGTGGCGATGTCCTCCACCGTGGCCTCGATGTATTCCAGTCCACGGCTGTCCCGTTGGACGGGCCGCTGGTATTGGTGCAGCAACGCGAGGGTTTCAATCAGGGTCAGGTATTTTTCGTGGTCGCGCCGGGTGCGCGTCCGGTCGTCCAGGAAGGTCAACTGCCGGGCGAACGGATTGACCACGCGCAGCGGCCGCAACAGCCGTTGCGCGTTGCGGTGCGCCGCGAGGATCGCCGCCTTTTCCACTTTCCGCCGCACGCCTTCGAGCGTTCGTTTTTCCCGCTGCAACTGGTGGATGGCCCGCGTCTTCTCCCGGCTCTCGTCCACGGCCAGCACAATGCAGCGGTTCATCAACTCTTCGTCGATGTCGATGGCCGTGGTCGTGAGCATAATCATGACCGGGCCTTCGACGCGGTATTCCTGCGTGACCATCCGCCCGGTGTTCGGGTCTTTTCCGGTGGAAGCAATGGTCAACTCCCCTTCGGATTGAAGCAGTTTCAGGGCGTAGGAGGCGCGTTCCGCGCCCTCCTCTTCCACGATGGCGAGCACTTTGTGTTTGAGGTCGGTGTCGCCCAGGTAATAGAGGCTCTGGCCGGTCATGGCGCTGTATTTGATCCGCTCCTCCTCCGGCACGAAGGCGAGGATGGATTCCATCAAGGACGATTTTCCCGCCGCGCTGGTGCTCTGGATGATGACGGCAAGCGGTTCGTCGAGTTTCCGGCTGACGGCCGCTAAATAACCGACAAGTTTGTTGGTGGTTTCCCCGACGATGCCGCAACGCCCGTAATCGTCTAACAAGCGATCCAGTAAACGCGGATCGCGCAGGAGCGCAAGCGCGGCTTCGCGTTCGTCCTGGCCGATGCTCACTTCTTTTTGTGAGGGTTCCAGGGTGCGCCGGATGATCTGCTCTTGTAATTCTTCGAGCTTGAGCAGCACCGCGCCGATGTCGCGCTTTAGGATGTCGGGGACCAGGCCGGTTTCCTCGGCCGCTTGGGCCACGAACCCGGCCCGGTGTTTCGCGTTGCACATGTCCAACGTGTCGAGGTGGAAGCGGTCGCCGCGCATGGCGCGTAACTGCACCTTCATCGTCTCGAACGAGAGGTTTTTGGCCAAGCCGCGCACGCGCCAAACGCGTTCGCCGAAGGTGAACGTGTGCTCGTCGGCTGCACCGCCGCTTTCCTGTTTTTCGGCAACCGGCTCGCAAGCCTCGGTTGGTGCGGGTTCGGCGGGAGGTTCTTCTTTCTTAGCTGCCGCTTCCGGCTCCGCCGGTTTTTCTTCCACCGGCGGCACCGCCGCCGCAAAGACCTGGGGCGCGGCTTCGATGCAGGCGGCTAAGGCGGAGGAAGGATTTTTCGGATGGGCGCGGGCCACGTCGTTGATGTCCTGGCCCGGCGGCAACTTCGCCCGGAGCACGGCCACGCCGCGCTCTTTCATTTGTTCGCCCAAGCGGGCCGACGCCTGGTTGCCCGCGTCGTCGTTGTCGAAGCAGATGATGACACGCTCGGGTTTGACCGCATCGAGCAAAGACCAATGCAACGCCGTCCATCCGTTGACCCCATACGCGCAGGTCACGTTGCGGAAGCCCGCGCACCACAGCGTGAGCGCGTCCAAAATCGACTCGCAGAGCAACCATTCCTTTTGCTGAACCAGGCTTTGCCTGTTCCACACGGCGCGGTGATCGCCGGGCAGGTAAAGATGATCCGGCGTGCCGGGCCGCAGGTTGTGGACGATCTTTCGGCCATACATCTGCACGCTGTTGCCGTGCTCGTCGAGGATTGGCACGACGACGGAGCCGTTCAAGTGTTCGTGGCCGCTGGCACGCAGGATGCCCAACTGTTGCAACTGCGCCTTCAACTTTTTCCCCTCCGCCGTCGTCGCCGGCACGCGGTAGCCGAGCGTCCGGTTGGCGTAGCCCAACCGGAACAGCTTCACCGCCTCGGGATGCAGGCAGCACCGCTTTTGCAAGTAGTGCATGGCGGCGGGCTGGTTCAAAAAGGTCTGGTGGTAAAAGTCGCTGACGTGGTTCATCAACGCATGGTCGGCCAGCGCGGAGGACGGCTCGACCAAAACGGGATGCTCGGTGCCCTGCCGCGTTTTGAGCTTCGCGGGCGCGGGCGTCACGCCCGCGAGCGTTTGCAGTTTTTCCACCGCGTGCCGGAACGAGATGTTTTCCTTTTTCATCACCAGCCGGATGTTGTCCCCGCCGCTGCCGCAGGCCCCCAGGCAGTTCCACAGGTTCTTTCCGGGACTGACGATGAACGACGGGGTTTTGTCGTCGTGGAACGGGCAGCGCCCGATGAGGTCTTTGCCCTGGGGTTTCAATTCGATGCCGTAACGCTCGCAGAGCGCGGCCACCGGCACCGCCGCCTTGATCCGTTCCAACTCGGCGTCAGGGATGCGCGGCATAAAGTTTTCCCGAGGGCGTCAAGAACGATTGCATTGCCCGACGTTGGGCAATATACTACCCACATGCAAGCCGATTTTCTGCCGGGGCTTTATGATTCGGACATGGCAAGAGCTGCGTCCCGACTCCGTGAACTGCGCGAACGCGCCGGTTTATCCCTGCGCGAACTGGCCCGACAGATCGGCGAGGATCATTCCAATGTCGGCTATTGGGAGCGTTCCGGGAAGATCCCGCGTTCGGATGTTCTGATTCCCATCGCCAAAGCCCTCGGCGTCACGGTCGAGGAGCTTTTGGGCGAGGCCCGGCCCAAGCGCGTGCTTTCACCGGGCGGCCGGATGCGCCAGCTTTTCGAGGCCGCGTCCAAGCTGCCGCGCAGCCAGCAGGAAAAAGTTTTGGCCGTGCTGGAGCCGTTCGTCACCGCCCACGCCAACGGCAACGGCCATTAACCGCCGCCCGGCGGCAGCTTGCCCAGCTTTTCCAGACGTGATTTGATCGCGCCGGTGGTGCGCTGGTGGTTCTGCGCCAGTTCCTTGATCGCGGTTCCGCTTTCAAAGTCGGCCACCAAAGTCTGGTCTTCCTCCGCGCTCCACGGCTTGCCCGCCCCGGCGGGCAACTCGCGGTTTTTTTTCTTAGCCGCTTTTTCAAGCGCGTCGATTCCGGCGAGCAACGCGCGCAACACCTTCGCCGATTGGTAGCAACTGTCCTCGGGCAGGTCCGCGCCGGTGAGCGGGTGTTTGCCGTCAGCGAGCAAGCGCAGGATGGGCAAAGCCTCGGCCTGATCCGTGCCGGGCGGCGCAGCCGCCGGGGTTCCCGGCCCTTTGAGGATGTAGTCGCGCGTCATGTCAAGGGTTGTAGCAGATCGGCGGCCCAGGATAAAGCCCCGTTCCACCCACGCCGCCAGGCGTGGCTGACTTTGGGCTGACCGGACGCGCGCATCCAAAAGCACTTTGCGCAACCCATCTTCCGCGCGCGCGTCCGGGAGTGAGGCCAGCGCAGCGCCAGCCGAACGGCAGCCGGTTCCCCGCGCGCGCCGCTCCACCACGGAACACGGCACAACCCACAGGCAGGGGGCAGGTCTTGGGCCGGAGGTGAACGAGCCTCCCCGGATGCGAGGCTGGTTCACCGGAGGCCCGGCGCGGCCGCAACGCCAGTGAAGGCCGCGCTCCAACATGAGCGCCAGCAGCAGCCGTGACAGTCTCCGCTGGCGCGGATGCTGCGCGCGTCCGCACGCGGCCGCCGCCAGCGCAGCAAGGCGAGCACGGCGACGGCTGGGTGCGGCTAATATTGGGGGACACCGCATGGTGGCGTGAGCCCGCAGGAGCCTGCGACGAGGACAGCGCGCCACGATGCAAGGACGGGGTTGGTTCCCCGCGTGGCCCACGGCGCCGGACCACCACGGGGCACAGCCCACGCGGAACTTCCCAGGACGAGGGTGGAGCGGAACCCCACCCGCGCCACTCAAAGCGAGGAGCGGACGGGGCACCCTTTACTCTGCGAAGCAGCACGATGCGCGCGCCCGCCCCGACGCACCGCAGCGGACCAGCCCGCCCTGAAGTGCAGCGCAACGCAGTGAAGCGGAACGCAAGGGTTTGCGGCTGCGGCTGACGCGCTTGCGCGGCAGGGGGAGCAGCCGACGGGCGGCGTCTCCCCACCCAAGTGCAGTGGCGCGCTCTGTGCGCAAGCAGAGAGCGTGACACGGAACGCCGTTGCACGACCCAGGCGGCAGCGACGGCGCGGAGTGTGCCCGCAGCGAAGCGTAGGAGCAGACTCCGTGACGGAGCGGTTGACCACCCATTGACCTAGTGGGGTGCAGCAGAACCCGGCGAACCGCGCGGCAGCGGGAAGAGGTTGTCCTCACTTTGAGACGTTGGATTTTCAACCAGATCGCAGGCTCAATTGCTAGCAACTAAACTCGGAACGAAAGTTCCCAATAGCTTTTTCAAGACGATCCAAATTGAGCCAGAGCGGTTTTGCATAGGGTTCCAAAAACTCATCCTTGAACCTCAAAAGCAATTTCTCCAAATCGGATTCGGTTTTAAATCTTATCTGTTCACCGCGATGCTCCGGTCTATCGCGAGGAAGTAAATGCCAGTAAGGAACGCAGCAGGGATGCCCGCCTGCATCGTATTTTTTGTCACCTATTCCAAGGACAACACTCAAAGCCTGTGGAACCAATTCCAACTCGTAACTGACTTCCAAAAAGATTCCGAAGCGAGAGAACATCACGCCTTCGATTTCATTAAGACCGGTCTCGGTAAAGCCGTTATCTTCCAAATATTTTCCTAAAACACGTCGGCAGGTCGGCGCGAAATACGGGCAGATTAGTTTCTCCCAACCGTTCAAATTTGAAGCCTTCATGGGCGGCCAAGAACGGACATTACTTCCGAAGGCGAAACGGTTTCGTAGGGAATGCCTCGACTATTGAGCCGCAAAAGTTCCGAGCCCGTCAGATCGAACTGTGTTCGCAGTGCAGGATTTCTCAACGGGTCTTGCCCAATGTAGCGGAAACTATCCCCTTCATTAATACGAGCACGCAGCATCCCATCGTTGAGTTTGTAACGCTGCTGAGCAGTCATTGCGGCCCATTCATCCGCAGTTGATCCGAATCCGAGTGTCCGAGCCCCCGTTTGTTCAGCAAACGGCATGACCCGTTGGGCCATATTCTCACCAAGGATTGTCGTCTGCCCTGCTCCCTTTGCGGCGTCGCGCGATAGATTAAGCATCCCTGCCTCGGCGGGGTCAAGCCGCGGATGAAGCATGCGGAGACGGGCGACATCGTCGGCCGCGCCGAGCGAGAGCCTGCTCAGGGTTGCCTCGCCGACGCCGACGACGCTGGCGACGTTGACGAAGGTGTAGCCGAACCGGTAGGCCATCGAGTGCCCGCCGTCGGCGGCGGTGAAGCCGCTGAGCATCCCGACGCCCATCTGCCCCAGAGCGGCCTGGCTCTGGCGGTCTCCTCCCAAGGCATCGAGCGCCGTGCCTCCGAGATTCGCGGCCCCGAAGACCATCCCGCCAAACCGCTGTGCCTGGTCGCCGTAGAGGCTCCAAGCCAGATCCTTCTGGCCGACGAGATTCAGCGCCCCGAAGCCCAGCGTGCCACCAAAGTCATAGACTGTCCCGGCGGCCCCCTTGATCGCCTGCCAACCCGCCG
>MWDV01000047.1 GCA_002070715.1 Verrucomicrobia bacterium ADurb.Bin118 | reverse complement strand
GATACAGCAAACTCTGACTCATGCCCAAGGCGCCTGCCCGAAAACCTCCCCAGACTCAAACTCCCCGGAAGAACCGGACGGCGTCCCGTACGTCCCACCTCACCAAGGCCACCTTGTTGGCAGCGATCAGCAGAAAAATTGTCCCGTATTTCTGGTTGCACCGATGCCGGCAGTGTGCTGGAGTAGCCTCATTTGTAATGAACGCAACCCATTACACAGTTCTTGAGGAGTACGAAACGAATGTTCGGGAGTTAAGCTGGATTGACCTCACGGACGGGGCGATGCACGAGTATCAAACCGACATCTCCAACGTTTCCGGATGGACGTCTGGCACGCGACTATCAAGCCGCGTAACGCACAAGGAGCGTACTTCTTGGAAGCGACGGCACGTCGCTGTTCTGCGACCACCCGCGTAATGGCGCACGAAACGTCTCCGCAAAGGCGGCAATATGCACAACAATTACCGCTTCATAGTTATAGCCGATGCGTGCAATGCATCATGTGTTCTTCCTTGAGGTTCGCATGCCACCCTGGAACATTTCCGTAGTCGTTGCGGCTTTGGCGCTGGCGCTGTTTGGATGCGAACGGCAGAAAGCGGCAGAGCGCGTGCTGGAAGCGGTCAACCCCAAGGAAGTAGCGGTGACCAACGGACAAGCAGCGATATTGCGACTCAGCGACGGATACGCCGCAATCGTTCCAACCTGCGTTCGACACAACGAAATCAAGTATCGTGCCTTCACCAGTTCCAACGGTATTTTCCAAACGAACGGCGAGCCTGTTCAGGAAGGGATCGTCGCAACCACGACTCCGGTTGACGTTGGCGGGGTTCGGGTCTTCGTCGGATATGGTGGAGAAAACATCACCTCGGTGATGTTGGACTTTGGTGATAACACAACTGGCATCGCAGTGTTTGCCACGAACGATCTTCGTTTGCTGGACGTGTCGCGAATTGAGTTCAAGCAGGGCAAGCCACTCAACCCTCAGGACTTGATGAAGTCAATTGGAGAAAATAATCGGCTGTCCCGCACAAGTGGTGTAAGGAAGCTAGCGGTGCTGATACCGTTTCCAATGTTGTTCATAGGGCGCGGAGCGACGCCTTGGGCAGCGGGAGTGTCGCGGCCTTGTGAACACCTTGACGGTAAGCGAGGCGTTCGCCAATACTCGTAAGGTAGGCGTGCTGCCGTTCTCCAGCTAGTTCATTCCGGTCGAACAACTGAATACGGGAATTTGGTGGCACAACGGCCGGCATATCACATCGTCAAGTTGACGCGATTATTCGTGGCCGCCGGAACGGTTGAAGTAAGGAAGCTCTGGGGCCGGACCGCGAGACCCCAGCTCTCACCATCATTTTTCAATTACGGTTGATTTCGCGCCTCGTCCGTTTTCTCCTCAATTGCTAGTCCGGGCGCGGTAGGCTCGGAAGGTCGAGTCCACTGTGATGGTGTTGGTCCAACGACCGGTGCCGGTGTCGGGCAGGGCATAGGTGGCCCAAGCCGTCCAAGTTTGCAGATCAGGCGAGCTTTCGATCACGTAGGTTTCGCCGGGTTTGCCGGCCAAGACCAGTGCGTTGTTTCGTTCCAACGCGAGTTCGGGCACGCGGCTGGGCAGGGTGGTCGCGTCAAGAATTTCGTCATTCAAGCCGTGCGCCGTCCAAGTCATGGTGCGACCGTTGATCTGCATGAGGGCGTAGTGGAACAACGAAAATTCCTCGGTGAAGACCGGCCAAAACGCCACGCGTTCGGTGTCGAGATAACCACCACCACCGCCAACCACGGTGTAAGTGACGCCATTGGTGATGCCGCGATTGTAATTGTGCGAGTGACCGTTGATGACCATGTCCACGTGGTATTGGCGGAAGAGCGGCACCCAATCGTTGCGCACCCAGGTTTCGCCCGTGTAACCGCCGCCGTTCCACAGGTTGGCGTAGGGCAGCCGATGGAAGCTGACCACGCGAAAGGCGGCTCGTTGGGTTTCAGGCCGGGACAGCTCGTTGACCAGCCAGGCGTATTGTTCGGGCGACGCGCTGGTGGAGGCTTCCGAGTCCAGGAAGATGAAGCGGGAATTGCCGTAGTCGAAGGCATACCACGCGCCGTTGCCGGGCAAAACGCTGTAAGCATAGCTGAACGCATATTCGGCGTCGTGATTGCCGCGCGAGAAAAGCGCCGGCCGGGTCTGTGCGATGTTGTCGAATTCCAGCGCATCAAACCAATACGCCTTCCAATCGTGCAATGAATTGCCACTGGAAGCGAGATCGCCCGAGACACCCATCCAATCCACGTGATTGGTGATCATGCTGGGAATCAACTGATGCAGCACGCCCGGACCCGTCTGGCTGTCGCTCCACCACGCGACGGCGAACGGCGTGTCGGGGTAGGGCGCGGTGCGGAACCCGTAATTCGGAGTCGCGGTGCTGCCGCTGCGCACGCGATAGACGTAGGGTTGTTCCGTTTCTAGACCGCGAATGGTGGCGCGATGGACGAAGTGCGTGGCGTCTATTTGCACCGTTTCAATCTGGCTGATGGTGTTTTCGGTGACGTTGGAGCGTCCCCAATCCACGTAGTGCCGGGTGAGGTTGCCATCGGTTTCCCAGAACAGACGCATGGCGTTGGTGCGGTAATCCTGCAACATGGGAAGCTTGGTGATCTGTGGCGATGGCGAGAGCGGCCAGGGCTTTTGCAGTCGCACGACAATATCATCCGCCATGCCATCGTTGTCGGCGTCGCGTCGGTGATCGGCGATGATTTCCACGCGAAGCTTGCGCGTCCCGGCCGGCAACAATCCGGAAAGCTGACGGCGTTGCCACACGTTGTTACCGGCAATCATTGACCGCACTGCGGAAATCTCCTCATCTGTGGCGTCCAGGAAGCCGATGCGACAGGACACTTGATCGTCGAATGCGCCGGGGTTCAGCGGCGTGCGCAACCAGGCCTCGGCATCCAGCGCCGTGCCGCTATCGAGATCGGCCGGGGTGAAGCCCTTGGCGATGAGATCAATATCCTGGCGGATGATGGTGTTGCTGCTGGTCACGCTTGTGCCGCCGTGGAAAAACCGCGAGCCGCCGTGCGGATTGCCCTTGCCGCCGCTGCTGGTGAGAAACAGCGGATTACCCGCGATGACCTGCCAGCCGGTGGCTTGTTGCTCGAAATCGCCGTTGGTTTCCAAAGGTTGACCGAAGAGCGGATTCAGTTCGCCAGTCGAACCGTGGACCGAGAAATCGCCGTCTGACGCGTCCGTCAGGCTCGGTACGTTGAGCGAGGTGAGGTGGATGCGGTAATTGTTGGTGTCGCCCAACATCGGATGAATGTCCCAAAGAAAATTGCTCTGACTGAGCGCCGTTTGGCCGAGCGTTTGAAACCAATCGCCTCCACGGTAAAGGTCAATCCGCACCAGGCCGCTGGGATGGTTCACCGTCCAGGCAATGGTTTGCGTGCTGCCGGCTTGGAAATCCTCGCCGCCATTGGGTGAAACCACTTGCAATGAATCCGGCGGCGCGGGCGCGGGAATGCCGGCCGCCGACGCGCCGCCCAGCGCATCGACCTCCACGGACAACATCGCTTCGGGTCGCAGTTGGACGCTGTTGATGAAACCGCCCGAGTTTTCTTCGTCGTTATCCGCGAACAACAAAAACGTCGGTCCGAGCGCCCAGCGGCCATCCAGTTCCAGTCCGTCATTTTGTTGCACCTGCGCGCCATTCACGTAGCTGGTGAAGGTGCCGGCCACATTGTCCACCACCACCGCCAGACGATTCCACGTGCCGTCGGGAACGAGTCCGCCGTAATTCGCGGAGATGCCGAGACTCTGGCTGGGATTGATGAACCATTCGCCGTCGTCGGAGTTGGCGGGATTGGATTGATACAGCACCGCCCAGCCGGACGGGCGGCTCGGGAACATGACGTCCATGATGAGCGTGTATTGGTTCAACTGCGCGCCGCCGCCGTTGCCGCCCAGACCGTGGTTCATCGAAAAATAAGTGCCGCGCGTGAACGAGGCCACCTGCGCGGTTGAGCCGCCAATCGTTTGCGTGGTGAAGGTCACGCCGGGGCTGGTGGCGGGGGCCGCATAACCGGTGGTCAAAGCGAGACCACCAACACTCGAATTGAGATTGCCGTTGAAATCGTACTGGGCGTAAGGGGACGCCGGTGGGGGTTCGGGAATGCCGGCGGCGGTGGGACCACCCAGGCTTGCCAGATAACTATCGGGTAGCGGGACGTCATGGATTTGGATGCTGTTGACAAAACCGGGTTTGGTTTCGCCATCGTCGTCCGTGAACAGCAGCGCCGTCGGGTCCAGTGACCAGCGTCCATCCGCGCCGCTCGTGAGGTCTTGCACGCCCACCAGATTGCCGTCAATGAACTTGCGCAATTGTCCGTTCGGTAGCGTCAGGTCAAACACGAAGGCCAGCCGGTGCCAGGTGTCGGGCTGCACCGTGCCGTGATAAACCGCGATGGTGCCGATGCCATTGCCGTTGCCGACGAACAAATCCGCGTCGTTGGCGTTACCCGTGCTGGTTTGGAGCAACGCCCGATATTGGTTGGCGCTGGCCGCCGGATACATGACGTCCATGATCAGCGTGAATTGATTCACGGCGCTGCCCCCGCCATTCGGCGCGATGCCGTGCGTCATGACGTAACCCTGCGTCGGAGTGGTGGCAGGAAACGCCATCACCACCGCTGTTTCGCCCGCGATGGTCTTGGTGGTGAACGTCGTTTGTCCCGCGGTGTCACCGCGATAGGCGAGCGCCGTGCCGACCGTCGCCGTCAGGTTGCTGGAATTAAAATCCCATTGACCGATGACCGCGCCATGGATGGAAGCGCCCCAACTCAGGATGAGGGTGTTGACGAGCAAAAATTGGATTCGTAGTCGGTTCATAGGTTCATAATCCCAACCGTGATTTTTCAACATAACGTATCGTTTTACGACGGCAGTTTGGCAAACAAATAGTAGTGCGGGTATTGTGGTCTGGAGCGCTTGATCTTCGTCCGTTCCAGACAACCTGCCGCCAGCCGGGTACACGGAAGGATTCAAAGCTCCGGGGAATGTGGTGGCCGGTACGACGTGAGTATCATCAGACCATACCAAGATCCCAGCGATGATCTCTTCCGTCGGGCTGACACCGTCAGCGGCCGGTTGGTGAGACGAAGGGGCTCAGGGTTTCCGCACTTCCAATAGATAAAACCGTGGCGCGCCCCAGTCTTCAGTGTTGGTGAAGCAATTGATGGAAGCGGGCAGGTCGGTCGCTTCGGGGATGGGCATGAAATAAGCCGATGCGTTCGTGCTGGACCAGATCGTATAAACCCGCCCCGGCACCGGCGCCCATGACAAGACAAAGGCATTCGTCATCGGCAGCGGGTTGCTCTCCAACCGCAATTGGCTGGCGGGATCGTTTGGATCCAAACCCGCGATGTAGGATTGCCACACGGCCATGCCGTTGGCACCGATTTCCGTTGCCGCAGTTTCCCAAGCGTTCGTGTAGCCGTGAGTCGCCAGCCACCAAAGCGGCGTCGGGTGGTTGGTGGTCATGATTTCGTCGAACACGGCTTGCACCGTTAGATTGCTGCTCAACGAGAGAGGGAGCGGATTGTTCGTACTTGAAACGTCGCCGCTCCATTCCCGAAACTGACAATAAGCCGCCGGGATAGCCGTCAATTCCACCCATTCGTCCACCGGGTAAGTGCCGCTGGCCGGACTGACTTCGCCCCAATCCGGGTTGTTCGGAGTTACCGTCAGTTCGATCCATTCCGGTGGGGGATGGATGGTGAGCATGACGGAACGGGAGATGGGATCGTCGCCGGTGGTCAGGTTGATGAAGTCCAGCGTGTCCGTGTAACTGCCAGCCTCCAACCCGGTCACATCTAGAGAAACCATCAAAGAGGTGCTTTCGCCGGCGTCAAGTTCCCCTGCGCTGGCCGAGAGCAACAACCAGTTGGCGGATTTGAGGGCGGCCCATTCCAGCCGGCTCTCGCCGGTGTTGGTTAATGTGTAAACCGTCGTCTCAGGCGTGACAGGTCCGCCCAGAAGGCCGACGGGGGCGAAATCGGTTTCGGGGACCACCGCGAGTTCACCGGGGCGGGGAAGAACCGTAAGGTATACGCGCCGCAGCACGTTGCCGTTACCGGTGGTGACGTTTCCAAAACTTACGGTGCCGCTGTAGTTGCCGGCAGCGAGATGGTTGGCGTCATCGTTCAGCGTCACCGTCAGGTGCGTGCTGGCTCCCGCCTCCAAACTGCCGCCGGTTGCGCTCAGGTCCAACCAAGTGGTTGTCTGGCTCACGCTCCAGTTCAGGGCGCTTCCGCCGCTGTTGGTCAGTGTATAAATGAAAGTATCGGGAGCAAACGGGCCGCCGCTGGTCCCGGCGGCATTGAAATCATCCGGGGGTAGTAATTCCAAAACGCCCGGCTCAACAGGACTGATG
>MWDV01000046.1 GCA_002070715.1 Verrucomicrobia bacterium ADurb.Bin118 | reverse complement strand
CAAAGTCCGCTGTCAAAATGTCGCGAACCAGGTAATAAACAGGGCAATGTCACTGGTGAAATCCAGAAAACGCGTCGCTGACCACGGGGAGGTCTTCACCCCGCCGTGGCTGGTTAATGCCATGCTCGACTTGGTTAAAGGCGAGACCGAGCGCATTGACTCACGCTTTTTAGAGCCCGCCTGCGGCAATGGCAATTTTCTTGTTGAAATCCTCCGCCGCAAGCTCGCCGCTGTGGAGCTCAAATACGGCCAGTCCGACTTCGAGCGCCGCCACTACGCGCTGCTCGCGCTGATGTGCGTTTACGGCATCGAACTGTTGCCGGACAACATCGCCGACTGCCGCGCCAACCTGCTCGAAATCTTCGCCGCGTATTTGAACATTGAACCGTCCGACGATTTTTATCGTGCGGCGGTGTGCGTCCTCTCCGTCAATCTCATCCACGGCGACGCCATGAAAATGCGCACCTGGGACAACCTGCCCATCACCTTTGCCGAGTGGGGCTATCTCTGGAAAGGCCGCTTTCAACGGCGCGACTTCAGTCTGCAAAGCCTCACGCTCTCATCCTCCTTCAGCGCCGAAGACTCGCTCTTTTCCCAACTCGGCAAACACGAAATTTTCACCCCCACCAAGACCTACCCCCCTATGACCGTGAGTGAACTGGTCGCCGCCACCCCGGAGCCAACCTTATGATCGGCCAAGCTACCTTCTCCCTGCGCGGGCGCAACCCGGATGTGCTCACCTGCATCGCCAACCTCTCCAACGACGAAGTGTTCACCCCGCCGGAGTTTGCCAACCGGATGCTCGACACGCTGGCCGGGGCGTGGGCCGCCAACCACGGCGGCGCGAACCTCTGGGCGGACAAGACGGTGAAATTCCTCGACCCCTGCGCCAAGTCCGGCGTGTTCCTGCGCGAGATCACCAGCCGGCTCACCCAGGGGCTGGAGCAGGAGATTCCCAACCTGGAAAAGCGCGTCAATCACATCCTGACCCGGCAGGTGTTCGGCATCGGCATCACGCAGATCACCAGCCTGCTCGCGCGGCGCAGCGTGTATTGCTCCAAGCACGCCACGGGCAAACACTCCATCGCCAAATCGTTCACCAGCGACGATGGCAACATCTGGTTCCAGCGCCTCAAACACACTTGGGAGGGCAACAACTGTAAGTTCTGCGGCGCGCCGAAAGCACTTTTTGACCGCAAGGAAGGTCTCGAAAACCACGCCTATGCGTTGATACACACCAACAACATCAAGACTCGGCTCGCCGAGATTTTTGGAGGCAACATGCAATTCGACGTAATCATCGGAAATCCACCGTATCAGATGAAAGGCGGCGCGGGCGGTTCAAGTGACTCATCCATCTTTCACTTGTTTGTCGAGCAGGCGCTCAAACTCGAACCACGGTTTCTCAGCATGGTTATGCCTTCACGATGGATGGCGGGGGGACGCGGCCTTGATGAATTCCGCGCGCAAATGCTTTCGAGCGGACACGTTCGTTTCCTGACCGACTTCCCCGACTCCGGCGAAGCATTCCCAGGCGTTCAAATTAAAGGCGGCGTTTGCTACTTCCTTTGGGACAACTCGCACAACGGCCCATGCAACGTGACGCGGGTAGCTGGCGGTGTTGAGCATGTTCAACAGAATCGCGTGCTCGGTGAGTTCGATATTTTTGTTCGTGACGAACGAGCCGTTGGAATTCTCAGAAAGGTTCTTGCCAAAAAAGAACCGTCAATCCTTGCGCTTGTCTCCGGCGACACGCCGTTTGGCATTGCGACCAACTTTGAGGAATGGAGCGAGAAGCGCAGTTCTGGTTTGATAGAGCTACACTTGATCCAAAAAGGGAAACGCACAGTCGGGTTCATGAAGCGTGACATCATCCGCAAGAACGCCACCGCGATTGATGCGTGGAAAGTTTTAGTTCCAAAGGCCTACGGAGCCGGCGAGACGTTTCCCCATCAAATTCTTGGCAAGGAAATCATGGCAGCACCGCCATCCGCCTGCACTCAATCCTATCTCGTTGTTTCACCTTTTCAGTCGGAGCGCGCGGCTCGAAGTTTTGCGAGTTACTACCGCACACGCTTTTTCCGGTTTCTCGTGTCCCTGCGAAAGATTACGCAAGACGCACTTCGCTCAACTTACTCATGGATTCCACAGCAAGCTTGGAATCGCACGTGGACAGACGAACTGCTCTACGAGAATTACGGCATCACAAAGAAAGAGATTGAGTTTATCAACAGCATGATTCGCCCGATGGGCGACGACGACGATGAGTAAAACCATCGAAGAAATCCTTGCGCCGAAGCCGGCGGCGCGTCCGCGCATCTACGCCTACTCGATTGACGACCAGGCGCACGCGGGTCTGCTCAAGGTCGGCCAGACCACGCGCGATGTGAAGCAGCGCGTCGCCGCTTCGGTAGCGCCAACGGCGCGCCCCAACCCCAGCCCAGGGCAACGCCCTGGGTATCCGAGCCACAAAACCCATCCAGCCCTGAAAGGGCGACCCAACCATCATCGCCCTCGTCATTGGCCCGCCCCTTCAGGGCTGGATTTGTTATTTCGCGCTATTCCCGGGGCGTTGCCCCGGGCTAACGTGGCTCGCCCCGTCGGGGCTGGCATGGTGATAACCAAATCCCACGAACAAATCCTCGCGCCGAAGCCCGAAGCGCGCCCGCGCATCTACGCCTGCTCGATTGCGGATAAGGCGCACGCGGGTTTTCGCGCCAACGGCGCGTTTTATGCCAGCCCAGGGCAACGCCCTGGGTGTGCGATCGCAAAATCCACCCCAGCCCTGAAAGGGCGGTCGAATCATCATCGCCCGCACGTGCAAAATGGGTTTGGGTGGTTTGGAACGCCCCGACAGGGCTGGGGATATTTGGGTCCTGTTCCCGGGGCGTTGCCCCGGGCTAACGTGGTCTGCCCCGTTGGGGCTGGCATGGTGATAACCCAATCCATCGAACAAATCCTCGCGCCGAAGCCGGAGGCGCGCCCGCGCCGCTACGTCTGCTCGATTGGCGGCCCGGCGCACGCGGGGCTTCGCGCCAACGGCGCAGTCTACGACAGCCCAGGGCAACGCCCTGGGTATCCGAGCCACAAAACCCATCCAGCCCTGAAAGGGCGACCCAACCATCATCGCCCTCGTCATTGGCCCGCCCCTTCAGGGCTGGATTTGTTATTTCGCGCTATTCCCGGGGCGTTGCCCCGGGCTAACGTGGCTCGCCCCGTCGGGGCTGGCATGGTGATAACCAAATCCCACGAACAAATCCTCGCGCCGAAGCCCGAAGCGCGCCCGCGCATCTACGCCTGCTCGATTGCGGATAAGGCGCACGCGGGTTTGCTCAAGGCGGGCCAGATCCCGCGCGACGTGAAGCCGCGCGTCTGGAACGCCCTTTCAGGGCTTGCATGGATTTTCGACACGAATCCCAGGGCGTTGCCCTGGGCTATCGTGGTTTGCCCCTTTGGGGCTAATCACCATCTTCGCCGCGCCCAAGGCGCATCCTACGTCAGCCCAGGGCAGCACCTCGGGACTCCGCCAGCGCCAACGGCGCATCCTAACACCAGCCCAAGGCAACGCCTCGGAACTCCGCCAGCGCCAACGGCGCAACCCAACACCAGCCCGGGGCAACGCCCCGGGACCCCGCCAGCGCCAACGGCGCGACCCAACACCAGCCCAGGGCAACGCCCTGGGTTTGAATTCCACAAACAAATCAAAGCCCTGAAAGGGCGGCCCAACGTATGCCGCAATCCCTCGCCCGTCTCCACATTCACCTCGTCTTCAGCACCAAAAACCGCGAGCGCTTCCTCACCGACGCCATGCGCGATTCGCTGCATGCCTACATGGCCACGGCGCTGCAAAATCTCGGCTGCGCTCCCGTGCTCATCAATTCGGAGGAAGACCACGTTCACATCCTCTTTGAACTTGCCCGCACCGTATCGGTCAGCCAGGCGGTGGAGGATGTCAAAAAGTCCTCCTCCAGATGGATCAAGACGCAGGGACAAGAGTTCGCAGGTTTTGCCTGGCAGGCGGGTTACGGGGCATTTGCCGTTTCAGAATCCAACGTTGAAACCGTTCGTCATTACATCGCCGGACAACGCGAGCATCATCGGGTCAAATCGTTTCAGGAGGAATACCGGGCGTTTTTGGAAAAACACCGTGTCGCGTTCGATGAACGGTATGTGTGGGATTAGGCCGCCCTTTCAGGGCTTTGAATTGTTTGGGGGCATTGTTCCCAGGGCGTTGCCCTGGGCTGTCACAGGCCGCGCCGTTGGCGCTGAAACCACCACTGAAATCGTGCGCCCATGAGCAAGCCCATTGAAGAAATCCTCGCGCCGAAGCCGCAGGCGCGCCCGCGCATCTACGCCTACTCGATTGCGGATAAGGCGCACGCGGGCCTGCTCAAGATCGGGCAGACCACGCGCGACGTGAAGCGGCGCGTGGCCGAGCAGCTCAAGACCGCCAACATCAAGAACTACACCATCGTGCTGGACGAGCCCGCCGCGCGCAACGACGGGACATTCTTCACCGATCACGAAGTGCGGACCGCTCTGGTTCGCAGGGGGTTCGATAAGCCGGAATTGGAATGGGTGCGCTGCACGGTCAAGGACGTAGAAGCGGTGCTGATTGCGCTCCGCACGGGACAGCCAATCGCGGGCGCCCGCGATCAGAATTTTTCCCTGCGCGCCGAGCAGCGCGCCGCTGTGAACAAGACGCACGCCTATTTCCATTCCATCTGGAAGGAAGACATGCACGCCGTGCCGCGCTTCCTCTGGAACGCCAAGATGCGCTTCGGCAAGACCTTCACCACCTACCAGCTGGCGAAGAAACTCGGCGCGAAGCGCGTGCTCGTGGTCACCTTCAAGCCCGCCGTGGAAGATGCGTGGCAGACGGATCTCGAATCCCATGTGGATTTCGACGGCTGGCAATACCTGTCGCGCCATTCCGGGAGCGATCCGACGAAGATTTCCGCCCGCAAGCCGCTCGTTTATTTCGGGTCGTTCCAGGATTTGCTGGGCCGCGACGAGGCTGGGAACATCAAGGCCAAGAATGAATGGTTGCATGTGGTGAACTGGGATTTGGTCGTGTTCGACGAATACCACTTCGGCGCCTGGCGCGAGACGGCCAAGGAATTGTTCGAGGGTGAAGAAGAAGCGGTCGCCAAAAAGGAGGCCAAGCTTGAATACGCCGCTGGTCTGGAAGGCGTGAACGAAGACCTGACGGTCCTGTCCGAAAAGGAATCCGAGTTCCTGCCCATCACCACCAAGGCGTATCTCTATCTCTCCGGCACGCCGTTCAAGGCGCTGGCCACGGGCGAATTCATCGAAGAGCAGATTTTCAACTGGACCTACACCGACGAACAGCGCGCCAAGGAGGCGTTCGCGAAAAAGAATCCCGGCCAGTCAAATCCCTACGGCGCGCTGCCGCAGATGCGGCTGCTCACCTACCAGATGCCTGAAGAGTTGGTGGCGATCGCCAGCGCCGGGGAGTTTGATGAATTTGACCTGAACACCTTCTTTGAGGCCAGCGGAAAGGGCGTGCTGGCGCAGTTCAAACACAAGAGCGATGTGCAGAAGTGGCTGGACATCATCCGTGGCAGCTACACGCCCAAGGTGACGGAGTATTTGAAGACCGGCACGCGCCCGCCGTTTCCCTATTCGGACGTGCGCCTGCTGCCGTATCTCCAGCACTCGTTCTGGTTTCTGCCCAACGTGGCCGCCTGCCATGCGATGGCGAACCTGCTGGCTGAGAAACAAAACGTCTTCTGGCATGACTACCAAGTCGTGGTCGCGGCGGGCGCGGACGCGGGCATCGGCCTGGCCGCGCTGCCGCCCGTGCGCGCGGCCATCGGCGGTGGTTTCGACACAAAGACCATCACGCTGAGTTGCGGCAAGCTCACCACCGGCGTGACCGTGCCGCAATGGTCGTCCATCCTGATGCTGCGGAATCTGAAATCGCCGGAAACCTATTTCCAGGCGGCGTTTCGCGTGCAATCGCCGTGGTCGCTGAAGAACCCGAATGGGGACAACCCGAACGAGGAGGAGATCCTCAAGCCGGTCTGCTTCGTGTTCGACTTCGCGCCTACGCGCGCGCTGCGGCAGCTCTCGGAGTACGGCATCGGCCTCTCGCCGAACGAGCCGAACCCGGAGAACGCGGTCAAGGACCTGGTGTCGTTCCTGCCGGTGCTGGCCTACGACGGCGCGAACATGACGCAGATTGACGCGGGCGGCATCCTCGACATC
>MWDV01000045.1 GCA_002070715.1 Verrucomicrobia bacterium ADurb.Bin118 | reverse complement strand
GGCACGTTCAGCAATGGCACGTTTACGTTTACGGACCCGACGGCAACCGATGCCCCGCAACGGTTCTATCGGGTGATGATCGTGCCATAATTCCCGGGTAAATCACGCGGGTTGCCGCCATCGGGGCGGCACCCCGCACTTCTCCGAACCCAACGCACCAATGAAACCGGAGTGTTCAACCCCAACGGCCTGTCCCGACCGGAAACGCCGCGGGCCGGCCTTCACTCTTATTGAATTGCTGGTGGTTATTGCCATCATCGCCATCTTGGCGGCGATGTTGTTGCCGGCGTTGTCCAAGGCCAAGGCCAAGGCGCAAACCGCCCATTGCGCGAGCAACATGAAGAACTGGACGCTCGCCCTGCAGATGTACATGGGGGACAACGGGGATTGCCTGCCGTTCTTTGCCCGGGAATTCAACACCCTGACCACTGATCCGTACGTGTTTGAATTGCTCGCGCCGTATGTGGCCAAAAAAACCACGGCCTACGCCTATTCCGAAATCCAGAATTCGGACCTGCGCAAATGCGCGGGAGGCAGCACGGCGCCGCCGCCGCATTACCGGGGTTCGGCGTGGAATCCCACCAACTGGAATTGTTGGATTGGCGTGAATTTCGGCAATTACGCCAACCCCCTCAACGGGCCGTTCTATTATCAGGTGGTGGGAGGGACGATCAATCCGCCGCTGAAAGGCGCGCGCATCAAAAAACCGTCCGACGCCCTCATGTTCATGGACACGGACTATTTTTACGTTTATTCGCCGTTATTGCGCCCGTTCACGGCGGACTCGGACGGCGACGGCGTTCCGGATACAGATCCGGCCTATGCCCCGTATAGTCACGGGCGGCCCACCGTTCACAACATGGGCGCCAATGTGGGGTTGCTGGACGGCCATGTGGAACGGGTGCCGTTCAAACGACTCTGGCAGGTGAGCCGGGTTGGTCAAGTCGTCCATAGTTACTGGTATCTGGAGGATTAACGGTCGGATCATTGAAAACGCAGCGGCGTTGAGGTCGAAAGACAAGAACGATTTTCTGACGGGGACGCCACAGTGATGAGGGAGCAAATCATGCGAGGGATCATTTGCGGCGGCCGGCCGTGGTGGGGGTGGGGAACGCAGTTTTGGGGAGCGTGGGCGCTGTTGCTTTACGCGAACATTTGGGCGGCTGAGCCGGCCTTTCAAACCCGGGCCATTTGGGCGACGCCGCCGTCCTTTGCCACCGCGGCGGCCGCGGATGAGCTGATCGCCCGCTGCCAGCGCGCGGGGTTGAATCTCATTCTGCCGGACGTGATGGTCCATCAGACCATCTATTTTCGATCCGCGCATTTTCCGGGCCGGGTCGCGGCCAACGACCAGTTTGATCCCCTCGCGTATCTGGCGCGGAAATGCCGGGCTGCCGGGATCAAATTGCAGCCCTGGTGTTGCGTTTATTACGAGGGCGCGGGTTCCGCGGCATCGTTGCATCCGGATTGGACCGTGCGCTCCCTGGTCGGCCAGCCGTTCAGCCAGAATTTCCTCGCGCCCGGGCATCCCGAGGTCAATCCGTATTTGCTGGCGGTGCTGCAAGACCTGCTGGCTTACGATATTGACGGCATTCACCTCGACTACATCCGGTATCCGGGCAGCGCCTTCGATTACTCCACGGCCGCCTGCCAGGCGTTTCAGGCGGAGAAAGGTTTTGATCCTCGAAATTTCCTCGATCATCCCGAGCGCCTGGTGCCGCCGGCGGAGGAGCCGTTCCCGGTGCGCGTGCTGCAACCGGAGATTCACGCCGGGAAGGTTTGGGAAACCACGGCGATTGAACGCACGCTGGACCAGGCCGGGTTTGGCCACGCCTTCCTTTCCGCATCGCCGGAAAATATTGAGCGCCTCCGCGCGCCCGGATTGCTGGTGATCAGTTCCTATTACGACGTTCCGGAGGCCATGGTCGCGGCCCTGGCACATTTTGTCACGCGCGGCGGCACCATTCTTTGGACCGATGTGCCCACCCCGGCGTTGGCCCAGTGGCCCGCGCTGCGCCAGTTGGCCGGCATCCAATCCGCCCGCTGGATTGGGAAAAGCCGCATCACCCTGACCGCTGCTGGCCACCATCCGCTGGGGAATTTGTTGTGCGGGCAACCGTTTACGTCGGATACGCTTTACGGCGTCCAGCTGCAGGGCGCGCAAGTCATTGCCACTTTGGCCGATGGCACGCCGGGGGTCGTGTTGAATGCGGTCGGGCAGGGCCGGGTCATCACGCTGGCCTTTCATCTGATGAAAAGCACGTCGCCCGAAGTGGCACGGATTGCCCGGCAGATCCTGACGTGGTGCGAAACGGAAGCCGGCGTGACCGCGCCGAACCCGCTTGCCGCCAAACGGGCGGAGTGGATTGCGTGGCGCGCGGATCGGGTCACGGCCCTCGTGCGCGATCTGGGGGTTGCGGCCAAAGCCAAGAATCCGCGGCTTGTGATTTCCTCCTCCGGCGGGCCGTCGCCCTGGGAATTTTACGCGTGTTACCGCGATGCCCGACGCTGGCTGGCGGAAGGGCTCAACGACGAGGTGTTCCCCATGAATTACACCCCCGACCCGGAGGAACTGGTGGAGATTCTCCAGGGGCAAACCGCCGCCGCGCCGCCCGGCACATTAGCCCGCATCCATCCTGGTCTGCAGCTTTACGTGTCGGAAACGGTGGGGGGAGGACAAATCGTCGTGCCCCAAAACGCCGCGGTGGTGGCGCGTCAGTTGCGCGTGGTGCAACAGCAGGGGTATCGCGGCTTCTGCCTGTTTGCTGACAACTACCTGACCGAGGAGATCATCGCCGCCGTCCGCCCCTTCGGCGAGCCGGTCAAATGAAGGTCGCCACGAGATGATCTCCCGTGCTCACAAAATCCGGCGGACGCCCCGGCGTAAAATCGAGCGGAGACGATCCGGCAATCCGCCATGCCCCTGATGAGCGTGCCGCCCCCCGTCAAACTGGAGAAGACGGTTTCCGCCCGGTTGATGTCGGTGGATGCGCTGCGCGGTTTTGCCATGTTCTGGCTGATCGGGGGGTATGGTATTCTTCAGGCGCTCGTGGCCTGGATCAACTGGCCGCCGTTGACCGCAGCCGCCCAGCGGGAGATGCACCATCCCGTGTGGAGCGGGTTTCAACAAATCCGGGAAATGGTGCGCGGTGCAGGACTTGAACCTGCGACCCCTACCGTGTCGAGGTAGTGCTCTACCAACTGAGCTAACCGCGCCGCCGGGATGATGCTCGCCGGGCAATTCCCCTTGAGCAGGCAGTGGTAAGTATTTCAGAGTTGGTCCGCGCGCGCAATCGGTTTCTGCGCCCAGCCGTTCTCCGGCACGCGCGGGTCACCGTCCGGAGTTTCCGCACCCTGTTCGTTTGTAGATTTCTCCAGATTCGTTGGAGTCTCCGGTTGATTTATCTCATTGCCGCAAACATCAATCTGTGGTCGGGGAAAAACCGGCTGATTCTCCATCTGCGATGGGCCTCGGCGACGGCAAAGTTTTTGGGGAAGGATTTCGGAGCCATCTCATCAATGCGTGTCGCCAGCAACAGCCTGAAAAATGAATCCGCAGATGACGCAGATGATGCAGATTTTTTCTGGTACTCCATCGGCGTGAATCGGCGCCATCTGCGGGCGAAAGGATTGATGAGCTAGCTTTTAGCCAGCCGGGGTTTGCACCAGCCAATGCGTGGTCCACGGAGGTAGCGGCAACCGGCTTCCCGCCGGGTAAACTGGCCGGGCGGCAGTTTGTTCAGCGGAGGATGGCGCGTTCTCTGCCAGCCATCCAGCCGGGCCTGATCGGGAGATTGCGGAGTCCGCGCCTCTGGACAGCGGCGGCAACGGACAGTCCACCGTTTCGCCGCTGACATTGTGCAGACAGAGCACGCGGTCGTTCCCATCGGGAGTTTCCCGCAGGATTGCGAAGATACGCGGGTCGAGGGACAACACGTGTTGAGGCGATGCTGGGGCAAAAGCTGCGTGGGCACGGCGGAACTTCAGTCGCTCGCGATACCCGCGGAAGACTTGGGTGCGCAACGAGGCTGGCTCGGCCAGTTCTGTTTCCAGCCGGTCGCGGTTCAGTTTCTCCCGGTTAATGCGCCGGGCAATGCCGCTGGCGGCCGCGCCCGCGCGATCGCCCCGGGAACCGAAGAGCGAATGAAAATAAATGCCCGGCACGCCTTGCAGGCTGAGTAACACGGCTTGCGCAGTCAGAAATTTCCGGGCGGCCAGTTCGGTCGGTTCGTTTGCCGCCGGATTCGAGAGCGCGTCGAGATAGTTGATGTTCATCTCGTAAGGGAGGCGCGAGCCGTCGGGCATGTTTTTGTAAGAGATTAACCCGCCGTGCGCGAGTGTGCGCGCCACTAGCGCGTCAATTTCGGCGTCGCTCAGGATGCCGCGGGCCGGGTTCAGGCCCACGCCGTCATGCGAGGCGAGGAAGTTAAAAAACGTAACCTGCGGGGACGGCAGCGCGAGCGTCTGCGCCCAGCGGGTGAGCGGGACGGCGTTCCCCGTTTGCATCGCGTGCAGCACGAGCGGCGGCAGCGCGAAATTATAGACCAGATGCGCTTCGTTCGTGCCGTCGCCGAAATAGGAGAGATTGTCCGCGTGCGGCACGTTGGTCTCGGTGATGAGGCGCACCCCGGGCGCCACGCGGTCCAACACCGTCCGCATCAATTGAACCAGGCGATGCGTTTGCGGCCGGTGCAGGCAGGAGGTGCCGATTTCTTTCCACAGAAATGCGATGGCGTCCAACCGGATGAACCGGGCGCCGTTTCGCACATAAAGCAGCAGCGCCGCTAGCGTCGCCAGCAGCACCTCGGGATTCTGGAAATTCAAATCCACCTGGTCCGCGCTGAAGGTGGTCCACACTTTCCGCGGCCCGGCGGCGGTTGGGAACTCGGTGAGCAAGGGCAACGCACGCGGCCGGATGACTTGCGAAAGATCGGGATCGCCGGTGACCGTGATGAAGAAATCGCGGAACGCCGGGTCATCGCGAAGGAAGCGTTGAAACCATTCGCTTTGCGCGGACAGATGATTGAACACCGCATCGAACATCAGATCAAATTCCGGCCGGAACCGCCCGAGGTCCGCCCATGTGCCATACGCCGGTTCAACCGTGAAATAGTCCTTCACAGAAAAACCATCGTCCGAGGACCAGGGATAAAACGGCAGCAGATGAATGCCGCTGACCACCTCGCGCAGATGCCGCGCGGCAAATGCCGCCAGCGTGCGCAAGGGGGGCGTGCCGGGCTGGTTGACTTGATCCGCGTAGGTGATGAGCAAGGTGTCGTGCTGGGTTAAATCCCGCTTCTGGGAGGCGGCCTCGCCGGGGGATGCCTGTTGGAAACGGGCCAGCAACGCCTCCAGCCGGGGCGCCACCGCTGCGGCTTGTTCCGGGCCATAAAGAAACGTCAAATGAGCGTGCAGAGAGGTGTTCATATTGGGGAAAACAGGACGAAGATTGACAAACGGGATGGCGATGAAAATGATGGCGCCCAGTCGAGGTTCTGCGGCGCCGTGATCGTCGCGAAAAGTGAGTCAGGCAATGAGAACACACCGGTTATCCGCCGGGAATTCGGATCCGGAGAACGACGATTCAGTAGGAGACGGTGTCTTAAAATAACTCTTGCCGTGGTTGGTTCATGAATTGGGAAACAAAGGAGGCCGCGGGCAAGTTCCCTTGGCCTTCTTCCGGTGCTTCGGCCACCCCCATTCTCTGCTGACCCGTGGTGATTTCAAGCTCTTTCCCAAGCGTGACCGCAAATGCGCTTGGCACAAGTTTCCAAGACGTAGAAGAAATCCCTGGACTGGGCGCTCCGTTTAACCAATGACGACTTGGTCCCGGCCAATGAATACGGTTAGCCCGAATATTTCATCAGAGCGGGGCGAAGCGGATTTGCGGAGCAAAATGGAAAAGGGATGGGGAGGGAGTCCTCAAAACGCTGATTTTTTCCCAGCGTGGGCACAGTCCCCCTTACCCCCGTGGTTGATCGGCGTGCCGGGGACAGCACTCCCGGCCCTTCAACCACTGCCCAAGGCGCGGAACACCTGGCCGAAGATTGTCTGATACGGATAGGCGCTGGAGAGCAGCAG
>MWDV01000044.1 GCA_002070715.1 Verrucomicrobia bacterium ADurb.Bin118 | reverse complement strand
GTCTCCAAGTGCATAATCACAGTACGTCGGGGGCCAATTTTTTAATCCAAGCCGATCTCCAAATGGCGGGCGGCGAAACCTTGGCGGATCATCAATCGTTCTGGAAGTATTTTCCGGGCTTGAGTGAGCCGTCCGGCGGGCTCCTGGACTATGGGCTGTATTATGCTTTTGTCCATCAACTGAGCGCGGTGGCATGGACGACGCGGGGATTCGATGACGCCGACTGGCCGGTCAGTCCCGGGCCCGTCGGGATTGAAGGGGCCAATCCGCCGGATTATCTCCTCGGCACCAATTTGTACCAGCAGGTGTATAACATAACGCCGACCATCTATTCACGGCTTGTGTTTTCCCTGTCCCCGGAGGAAGCGGCAGCGGAAGCCCCCTTGCGGTTGACGCTGGATTATGACGACGGGGTGATTGTTTATTTGAACGGCCGTGAAGTTGCGCGGCGTAACGTGGGCAAGCCCGGAGTGCCGACCGCACGCACGGCGGTTGCGACGTCCATTCACGACGCCAACGGAGACCAGAATGGCGCGGTTACCGGGCGGGAGGAGATTCTGCTGTTGGGGTCGCCCAAGAGTCTGTTGGTGGCCGGGGACAACGTGCTGGCGGTGCAGTTGCACAACGCCGCCAAGAAAGATGAGGACGCCATTGTGCGCGTTACGCTGGAAACGACCGGGTCCAATGGCCGGGTGCTTTGTCAGCCTACGGATATCGTGCGTTTTTTTGTTGGCACCCAGGAGCCGTCGCCCGCACCGCCGCAAAGCGACATCGGGCCAATCGCATCGGTGCCGGACGGGAAAAACGATTGGATCGAACTGCACAATTCGGGGAGTGCGGAAGTTTCCTTTGATGGATGGGCGTTAACCGACAACGCATCCAATCCGCAAAAGTGGCTGTTTCCCGGCGGCACAACCATTCCTGGCGGTGGATTTCTTCTCGTGTTGGCCACGGGGTTGGATATCGGGCCCGCAGATGGCGCCACGTATTTGCACGCGAACTTTAGCTTGTCTGCCAGCGGCGAATATCTGGCCTTGATCAATGCCGAGGGGCAAGTGGTGAGTGAATTGTCCCCGACCTATCCCGTCCAAAACGTCTTCCATTCGTACGGGCGAGATACGAACGGGAATTGGGGTTTTCTGGCGGAGGCCACTCCCGGCGCACCTAACGTCGGACCGGCGTTGGCTGCGGCACCGTCGGCTCCCGAATTCAGCATTTCCGGCGGCTTTCATGACGCACCGGTGTCCTTGGTAATCACCTCAACGACCGCCGGCGCTGATATATATTATACACTGGACGGCAGCGAGCCAAATCCAGGTCTTCGCTACACCGGACCCATTTTGATTTCGACCAATCAGGTTGTCCGAGCGCGGGCGGTTCAGGACGGAGCCATTCCATCAGCAACGTTGACGCACACTTATTTGATCGGCGTATCAGCCGCCAAAAAATCGCTGCCCGCTCTCTGCCTGGGCGGCGATCCGGTATTGACGTATTACGGCCCGAACACCAGCGGCGGGCCCGCTGCGGGGGAGGGCATCTTTGCCATCAAAGGGGGTGTATACACCAATAACGAACACTGGTCTCATGGGGGGGATTCCACAGCGTTCAGTTGGCCACTGCAACGAGGCCGGGCGACGGAAAAGCCCGGAACCCTCGAATTTTATCCGCCCAACGGTGACGCGCTCCGAACCGGCGTGGGCGTGCGGCTTGCCGGAAGCACGGATACGCGTCTGCGTTGTCGTCTCACGGACGCGGCGACGGCTGTTTTCAATCCCTGGGATTGGAAACAAAAACCTTCCTTCAATTTGTTTTTTCGTCCGGAATGGAACGTCCGCCCGATTGATTACCCTCTCTTCGGCGACCTCACCGTCCGGCGTTTTAAGGATGTACGCTTGCGCGCCGGCAAAAACGACCCGACGAATCCATTTATTCGCGATGAATACATCCGCCGCATCTTTTTGGCCATGGGCCAGAAGGGCAGCGCCGGCATTTTCACCACGGTTTACATCAATGGGATCTTTAAAGGGTATTACAACTTGTGCGAGCGTCTGCGGGAGGGATTCATGCAGGAGCAATACCACAGCACGGAGGCTTGGGATGTCCAACAATTGACGGCGTTTTCCAGTGGGGATCCGTCACACTGGAATCAGACCATGGCTTACATCCGCTCCGCCGACCTCACCAATACTGCCAACTATCTTCAGGTGCGTGACTATCTGGACGTGGATAATTACATTGACTACATCATCCTGAACGCCTTCGCCGCCACAGCTGACTGGCCGAATAATAACTGGGTGGCCGCCCGCGAACGCAGTCCCCAAGGGCGCTGGCGATTTTACGTGTGGGATGCCGAAGGAGGGTTTGGCTATTACGGGCACGGCGTTACTTACAACACGTTCACCAATGATTTGGTGATCAGTAATCCGAGGACCGGCTGGTATTATCCCTCCTCGCTTTACACCTTGCTGCGCGGCTCTCCCGAGTTCCGGTTGCGGTTTGCGGACCGGGTGCAAAAGCACTTTTTTAATGACGGCTGCATGGTTAAAACCAATTTGCAGACGCTCTTTTTCTCGTTGCGCGATGCCATCAACCCGATCATGTGGGAAACCACTGGGACTTTCGTTAGCGAGAGCTTTTACAATGTTTGGATTGCCAGTGATACGCGGCGGATCAACTTCTTCGATCAGTTGCGGGGGCAAGGTCTCTGGCCGGACCTGTTGGCGCCGGCCGCCAGCCACTATGGCGGGGAGGTAGTGCCCGAAATGGAAGTTATTTTTACCAACCTCAACGACCAAGGCGCGATTTATTTCACAACGGATGGCACCGATCCCCGGGCGCCGGGAGGCGATATTGCCGGGCAACTTTATGACGGTCCAATCACCGTCAGTCAGACCCAGACCTTACGCGCGCGCGTGCGTGATGCGGCCGGGGATTGGAGTCCGGAGATTGTTGCTGAGTTTATTATCCCGCCGCCGGTGCCGATCTTCCAGCCCGCCGGGAGCGGTGATTGGACGCAAAACGACAACTGGTCCAGCGCACCGCTGGCTTACCCCAACCGCATCGGTGGGACAGCGATTATTCCTCCGGGCACGGGCGCGGATCGTGATGTGAATCTCCGGGCTCCAGTCACCATTGGGCAGATTATTTTTCCTCAAGGCAACTCCCCAGTACGCAATCGTGTCCGCAATCGGGGCACGGGTAACACGCTCAAATTTCAAAATACCAACGGGCCGGCGCGCCTCGAAGTCGGTGGTTGGGCTGAAGGCTACGTGGAATTCGAGGTGGCCGCAGGAACGACGTTGCAATCTGATTTACAACTGCACGTGACCAATCTCGTGGGCCATGCCGAGCATGGCGCGTTGCGCTTGCGCGCCGGGTGGTCTGGACCGGGAGGGCTGATCAAATCCGGCCCGGGTGTGGCTTCCCTCACGGGCGGCGGCAAAACCTACACTGGCGCCACGCAGATTGAAGAAGGGGTGCTGCAAGTCACGCAGCCCGCCACGCCAACCGCTTCCTCCAACGTGATCGTCCGTTCGGGCGGCCAACTGCGGCTGATTTCGCGGAACGATACCAGCGGGCCGCGGGTGTATTCTTTCGGTGGTCCGCTTTTGCTAGAAGGTTCGGGTCGCAGCGCGGCAATTCCTAATCAACCGGCGCTGGGCAGGTTGGGCGCGCTCCGCTACGATCCGGGTACGCAGGGGAACCAAGCTACGGTAGTTAATGCCCTTCAATTAACCGACCAGGCCCAGCTTCATGTGGCTGGTGCGCGGAATGTCTTGGAACTGGCCGGTGTGATTTCCGGTTCATACCCAATCACCAAGTCCGGCGGGGGCGCCCTGCGGCTTGCCGCCAATAACCAAGCTTTTACGTCATCCATTCAAATTGCCAATGGGACTATGGAACTGGCCGGTTCGTTGGGATCGCCAGTCAATTTGGCGGAAACCGGCATCCTTAGCGGATATGGGCAAGTTGGTCAGATCAGCGGCAGCGGTGCCCTGTGGCTCAAGCAATCCATCCTGCAGGCCGAGGGAGTTGCGGTGGCGACGCACCGGTTCGTTTTCGGTAAAACGGGATCACCATTGTATGCGCAGCCGGCGGCGGCGGGAAATGGTTTGGTGGTGCCGCCCACCGCGCCCACTGGTCTGCAAGCACTGGATGTTTACCTGACCACTCCGTTCAACTCGGGCGATGTCCTTCGCGGGGGTTATTTCGTGCCGTTCGCGGTGAATTTAGCGGAAGCGATGGCTGCCGTGCCCAAGCGCGCTTTCGCTCCCGATCCGCAGGGCGACCACATTTTTGATGGGCAAACTTGGTTGCTGGTAACTAACGCACAGTTCACCAGCGTCTCGGAAACGGCTGATTTTGGTCAGGGCGCGGTGCATGGTCGAATCTTGGAAGTGCGCATTGGCGGGGCGCCAACTACGTTCGCCGCCTGGCAGGCGAGCGCCTTTCCCGATCCATCCGCGCTGGCTGATCCGTTGGTTTCCGAGCCGGGCGCGGATCCGCTCGGCACGGGCGTGCCTAATCTGTTGCGCTATGCGTTGGGCTTGTCCTTGAGCGATGATCCAACGGGACGCACACCGCAATTCAGCGGCAGCGCCACGGCGCCGGCCATCCGTTTTGCTTTCGACGCAGGGTGTAATGATATTGCGTACGTCGTGGAAGCCACCGGCACCCTGGCCGATTGGTCGTCAGCTAGGATTCTGTTTGATTCGCGGACCGACTTTCCTCCGGTTTCCGCAGACGGCTGGATTTCGATCAGTGATCCAGCGGCCGCCGGCACCCAACAATACTACCGGCTCCGCGTCCACTTGATAGACGGACAATAGCCCTGTCAGGTCCAGCCCGTCCCGCCTCCGTCTTCTTGAGGGAAGACGGCAAGGGCCCGCCGTGAGGCAATCACGAACCAACTCCGGTTGCTGTGGAAGGCCGAAAAATTTCCATACAAATTTATACGGTCGTGAATTTTGGCTTGAGTCCGCCCCGGGCATCCCGCGACTTTGCGCCGCAACAAATACGCATAACGACATTATTGGCATGGCTCTGAAGCAACTCGACCCCGAGCAAATCCGCACTTGGACTCTGGAGCAAAAGGACCGTTGGTGGTTCGAGAACGTCTGGCGCGGCGACATGCCGCAATTGACCATCCGCTCCGCGCTCACCGGCATGTGTCTTGGCGGGATTTTGTCGCTGACCAATCTTTACGTGGGCGCGAAAACCGGCTGGACGCTCGGGGTGGGCATCACTTCGGTCATTCTGGCGTTTGCGCTGTTCAAGGCGCTCTCGGCGCTCAAGATCGGTTCGGAATACACCATCCTGGAAAACAACTGCATGCAATCCATCGCCACGGCGGCGGGTTACATGACCGCACCGATGATTTCGAGTCTCGGCGCCTACATGCTCGTGACGAACACCGTCATTCCCATGGCCACCACGATGATCTGGATCATCGCCATTGCCGTGCTTGGCGTGTTGTTTGCCTTTCCATTGAAACGCCGGTTTATCAACGACGAACAACATCCCTTCCCGGAAGGGCGGGCGGCGGGCATCGTGATGGACGCGCTCCACTCCGGCAACGCCTCTGAGGGCATGTTCAAAGCCAAGGTATTGCTTTCTGCGGGCGGTTTGGCGGCCCTGGCCAAATTGCTGCAAAGCCAGCCTATCATGGAAAAACTCAAGCTGAGCTTTCTGCTGATCCCCGAATACCTCGATGGCTGGCTCTACAAATTCACCACGCTCAAAATCGGCGGCGTAGATTTGCGCGAACTGACGGTGCGGCCTGATACGGACTTTGTCATGATGGCTGCGGGCGGTTTGATGGGCATCCGCGTGGGCGTGTCCATCATGATCGGCGCGCTCATCAATTATCTGCTGCTCGCG
>MWDV01000043.1 GCA_002070715.1 Verrucomicrobia bacterium ADurb.Bin118 | reverse complement strand
GCGGTCGCCGCTGAATATGCGCGCGTTCGGTCTGGCACTCCAGCCATTTGGCCGGGTCGGTCATGACTGCGTCCGCCCGCGGCGTTGAGCGCCACTGCTTTCCTGTCGTCTCCGGTCCCGATGCCCTCCCCTGCCCCGTTTTGGATTTCATCGGCTCGGATTAAAAACCCGCACCGCAAACCGGGCCCGCACAGCAGTTGGCAGCCGCAAACACGCCTTCCCTGGCCGTATCCAAAAGGCTGCAGTCAGCGCCCGGTTTTAGTTTTTTGGAGCAACGCCGATTCCGGAGAACGTCCCCTCCAACCGGACGGCATTATCCTTTCCGAAAGAACGGTTTCAGCACCCTGTTGTGCCGCAAGGTGTTACGCCCAAAAAATCGAAAAAACCAGCTTGACAGAAAGCGGGGGTATTTTCATATTACCCTCGTCCGTCGCAAGATGGATGGGTGTTTGTAAAACATCCGCGGGTAAAAAAGGGTTTGCAATCGGGGGATTGCAAAGGTCAATGGGAATGGTCGGGCCGCCATTACCGAAGTAACTATATCGGGTTGTATTCATCAAAACGAAGGAATCACCGAAACACCACCAGTCATCCACCTCTTCCATCATGAAAACCATCCTTATTCGCTCCTTCACCACGGGTCTTTTACTTGCGCTGCTTTCGGCTCACTGCTTAACCAGCCACGCCCAGACCAGCGCCTTTACCTATCAGGGACAACTGTTGGAGAACGGCGAGCCCGCCCAAGGGGTCTACGACTTTATTTTTACCCTGTATAATCAACCGATCCCCCGTCCCATCGCCGATTTGGGCAGTCGGACGAACCGGGCCGTCCCGGTGACGAACGGGTATTTCATTGCCACACTGGATTTCGGCGCCGCCCCGTTTGATCTCGGGGCCGGTTGGTTGGGCATCGCCGTGGCCAAGGCCGGCAGCGGCAAATTTGCCCTCCAAAACCCCCTGCAACAACTCACCTCGGTGCCTTGGGCCATGCGGGCTGAGGGCGTGTCGCCCGGCAGTGTCACCACCGCCGCCTTGGCTCCGGGAGCGGTGACCAGCGACAAAATTGCTCCGGGCACCATCGTCAACGCCGACATCTCCCCATCATCCACACGCACACCACCGCGACGACCGCCAATCAGCCCGACACCATCGTCATGCGGAATAGCTCCGGTAATTTCAGCGCCGGCGCCATCACGGCCACCGGCTTCACCGGCAGCGGTTCGGGGTTAACCAGCTTGAACGCCGCCCAACTGACGGCGGGCACCCTGCCGGACGCGCGGCTCAGCAGCAACGTGGCCCGACGCAACGCCGCGAACACCTTTTCCGGCAATCAAGAGGTGGTCGGCTCGCTTGCCTTGAACCTGGCCTCCAGTTCGGCGGGCGGTGAGGTGTTGCGCATGAAAAAGTCCGGTGCCGCAGCGGACAACAATGTTGAATTTGCATACCACCATCGTCCCGCCGGAAACGAATTATGGTTCTCCGCCTTCAATGGGACCGTCACCCGCCATCTGCAGGGATGGGATTACGCGAATAATGCCGTGCGTTTTCCCGCCAACGGATCAACCTTCTCCATTAATACAACCCAGCTTCGCGTAGGTGTGGGCACGGCAGTGCCCAAGCGACGCTTCCACGTGGAGGGCGAAAGCCTTTTCAATAGTTTCGGTTCGGGGCTTGAATATGCCGCGCTCACTGTGACAAACTCTGCCAGCGGTGGCGTCAGTATTTTTTCCGCCACCAGCAGTTCGGACGCAAACCTGGTGGTGGCCAACAGAGGGACCGGCGATCTGATTCGCGGATTCAGCGGCGTCACGGGAGGCGATTTGGTCTTCCAGGTCCGCAATAATGGTCAGGTCGTTTGCGGTGACGAACTGAGTTGCAAGAGCCTGCAGATTCGCGGCGGTGCCGACCTGGCCGAGCCCTTCCCCCTGTCCGACGCCGACGCCCCTCCGGGAACGGTGCTGGTGATTGACCCGGACCAACCGGGTCGCCTCAAGATCAGTTCCGAAGCCTACGATTCCAAGGTGGCGGGAATTCTCAGCGGCGCGGGCGGGGTTCAACCGGGGATTGTGTTGACTCAATCCGGCGTGTTGGAGGAAGGCCCCGCCGTGGCTTTGAGTGGACGGGTGTATGCCTGGGTGGACGCCAGCTTTGCGCCGGTGCAGCCCGGGGATTTGCTGACGACTTCCCCCACCCCCGGCCATGCGATGAAAGCGGTGGACGTGGAACGACGCTCCGGAGCGCTCTTGGGCAAAGCCATGTCATCCCTGTCCGAGGGCCGGGGTTTGGTGCTGGTATTGGTGAGCCTGCAATAACCGGCCAATCCGATTAAACGCCAACCCTGGTTTTGCCATGAAATCAATCTTTTCGCGATACCGCCCGCTGGCCGGGGGTCTGTTGCTCGCCTGGTGGGTCTGGGCCAGCCCGCTCTCGTTGCCGGCCGTCTCCTTGACGGATTTCGGTTATGAAAAAATGAAGACGGGCTCCAGCCGGCCCATGCTCGTCATTCTGGCCGAATTTCCCTCACCGCCTTTTGCGCACGGACCAGACATTACCTATTTCAGCAACCGGGTCTTCCAGGCGGGCTCCGAATGGACCGTCAACGCTTATTTCAAAGAGGTGTCCAACAATCGTTTTCAGTGGACCCCTGCCGCAGTCCTGCACGTGAACATGCCTGAATCCGGACGCCATAGAAATTTGGGCGGCGACGACAGCCGATACGCCTCGAACATCATCTACTGTGCGGTAGCCACCAACGGATTTAATTGGGATGGCTATGCCCCGGGTAAGTCCAGCATTAGCGCGCAGGAGTTGGCCATCAGCTTGTTCTCGAACGATGGCGGAAAGTCCGCCCGGGGTGTTTCTAATGTTCGTCCCCCGGGCTGCACCAAATCCTACTCCGGCCGCGTGTATGTTGGCCAACCCCAAGACTTGGTGGACGTTGATTGTCACGAGATGTCCCACATTCTGGGGGCCATTGATTTTTACGGTATTTGGGGCGTCAGCGACTCCCTCCACGACCGACTGAGTCTCATGGGGCCAAATCATGGCGAAAAGTGCCACCTCGATCCGTGGCATAAATTGCAGTTTGGCTGGACGCAACCGCGTATCCACTCGTTGAACAGCAGTGGAACGACCTCTTTGCAGGCCGCACAAGTGGACGATGGATATCTCGGGCCTATCATTCTCTACGATCCCAATCGGGGGACCGATGAGTTCTTCATGCTGGAGTACCGCACTCGCACCGTTACCGACTACGGTCCCGGCTATGACCAACATGTGGCTGGCAATGGGATGGTCATCTGGCACGTCCTCCATGATGCCAACAAACACCCGCGGATAATGGCCGAGATCGCTTGGCCGGATGCCGAACGGCCGTGGCACGAGTGCATGAAGTGTCGGGCTCTAACCCTCAAGACATCTCCCCTTGGCACCTGCCCGGCCGGGGGGCGGCATGACCCGTTTCAGGATCTACACGGGATGATCAAGAATGATCCCTCCGTCAGCGGGGAAACCGATTGGAAACGTTGCACGAAGTGCCAGTCGCTCTTCTACGGCCCGCGCGTAACGTCCAGCGTCTGTCCGGCCGGGGGACAGCATAACCCCGGCTCAGGCACCTACACCCTCTTCACCGATCCGGGTGTGCTTGCCAACCCGCATTGGCATCGCTGCACCCGATGCGAAACATTGGTTCGCGAATGGGAAACTTCGTATTCTCCTTGGACTACCAATTCCGTTTGTCCAGCCGGCGGACGGCACACCCCCGATACCAATACGCAGTATCGAGTCCCCAGCTTCTGGGCGATTAGAACTATACTAGCCGAGGCGCATCCCGATCTACGCCGCGGGCATAATAAGGTCTGGCCCGGAGGCAGCCGGACGCCCTGGCTGCACTGGTACGATCGAACCCCCGCCTGTGTGAGCGTGGAGGTGTCCCCTTTTGATACCGGAGACCGTTACCTCCAGATTAGCTGGACGAGCGAGCCGGGCGTATGGGTGGACTTTTCCTACACCGGCATCAAAAACGGCTCCTTCTGGCAGCCGTTCAATCAACTCAACGAAGGCGTGAACGCGGTGGCGCCCGGCGGGTATCTCTATATCAAACACAGCGCCACCCCGCTTCCCGCAAACGTAACGAAATCCATGTACATTCGCACCTATAACGGTCCGGTCCGCATCGGAAAAAACTTCTGAGACAACCACAAAATGAGCCGTCCGGCGGCCCCCAAGGGTTCACGCCGGGCGGCACCTGGAGAATCCAATCATGAGCCATCCAAAATTAAAATCCTGCAACATGAAAGCGGAAGACAGCGCCGCAGCGCGCCGCGCGAAGGCGGTTGGCGTTTTACCGGAAAGAAAACGCCGGACCGGGGCGGCTGCCCGGATGCTAATGCGCACCTGGGCGGCCCCGGTTTTTCTGTTGATCGGCGCCGCCTTGGGGCGGGCGCAAAACTTGTCCATTGACTGGTGGACGATTGACGGCGGCGGCGGCACGAGTACCGGCGGCGTGTATGCGGTCACCGGGACGATTGGCCAACCCGACGCCGGCCGGACGATGACCGGCGGTCCCTTTGCCCTCACCGGTGGGTTCTGGGCGCTGCTGGCGGTGCAGACGCCCGGCGCGCCCTATCTCTCCGTGGCCTACACGACCACCAACACGGTGGCCTTGTTCTGGCCGTCTCCCTCCCCGGGTTGGGTGTTGCAGCAAAACACCCACAGCGTGGCCAGTGTGAACTGGAGCAACGTCGCCGTCACCCCCGTGGATGATGGCACGAATCAAACCGTCATCGTCAATCCACCAACCGGCAACCGTTTCTATCGTTTGTATAAACCGTAATCAACCGTCAGCCGGCCGGCCTGGCGCCGGCCGGTCAACCCCCCGATCAGGAATCCCAACCATGAAACTTAAAGCTCCCTCGCTCGCCGCCAGCCTTGGGCTGGCCCTCCTCGCCCTCCTTAACGCGCCGATCCCGATGGCCCACGCCCAAGGGACGGCCTTTACCTACCAAGGCCGCCTCACGGATGGGGCGGATCCGGCCAACGGAATCTACGATTTGCGCTTCGTCATTTACAGTGCCAGCACCGGGTCCGGCGTGGTGGCGGGCCCGTTGAATCACCCCGGCATCCTTGTCAGCAACGGACTGTTCACGGTCACGGTTGATCCCGGCGCGGGGGTGTTCACCGGGGCGGAACGCTGGTTGCAATTGGAGGCGCGCACCAATGGCGCCGGCGCGTTCACGGCGCTGACCCCGCGCCAGAAGATCACCGCCGCGCCCCATGCCGTTACGGCGGCCAACGTCACCGGCTTGGTGCCGGGCAGCCAACTCACCGGGGCCGTGCCCAACGTCAGCCTGCCCAGCGGCGGCAACTGGGCGTTGAGCGCCCCGCTCACGCTGGACACCAGCACGCTGACCATTGATCCCCTCAACCACCGCGTGGGCATCGGCACGGCGAATCCCTTGGCGCCCTTGCACCTCTCCGCCAGCCAGGGCGCCGTCCGGCTGGATAGCACTACCAGCTTCCTCGGGTCGGTGCTTGACTTAAGGAACAATGCCATTTTTCCCACCTACCTCGGGGCAATCAATTTCAACAATGCCAGCGGCTCGACCCCTGGCCAAATCGCTTATTTGCGCACCAACGTCATGGTCTTCCAGGTTGCGGGCACTAATCGAATGAGCCTCGACGGCAACGGTCGGTTGGACGTCATCGGAGACTCCTCCGAGGTGACGCTGAATAACCGGTGGTC
>MWDV01000042.1 GCA_002070715.1 Verrucomicrobia bacterium ADurb.Bin118 | reverse complement strand
CCCCGGCACCAATGGAACGTGGGCCGTGACCCAGGTTGAGACCAATGCCGTTTTCGCCTGGCGCTTTACCAACGCGCCTCCGCAGGCGGAAGTGGCGGTGTTAATCGTCGGCACCAACGGGCAGGCGCGGCAATTGCGCTGGACCATCGTCAATCCGCCGGGAGATGCGGTTTATCGGTATGCGTTGGCGGATGCCACCGGGCGGTTGCTGGTGGATTGGGCGGGCGATGGTTCGGCGGACGGCACGATCAATCCCGTGGAGAGCTACGTGAACGAACTGCCCCCTACGGTGATTGCCGCCGAGCAGGATTTGACGGTGCTGGCGGGGCGTCCGCCCAATCCGTGCGATTCCTTGCCGTACCGAAATTATGGCACGGTGCTGGCCGTCGTGTTTTCCAAGCCGATGGATCAGGCCGGCGCCGGCAATCCACTCGCCTATACGCTCGATGGCGATAACGGGGCCAACTCTGTTCAGATTCAGCCGAGTGGACGGGTGGCTCTGATGAATTTGCGCAAAGGAATCAGCGCCATCCGGCCGCGCGCTTTGACGGTGAGCGGCGTGACGGATGTGCGCGGTAATGCACTGACCGGCGGTCCCTGGGCCATCCGTAGCTTGGATCCAGTCACCCAATTGCCATTCACCGCCGGGGTGGCGGTGCGGGGGCGGGTTTTGCGGGGCGATGGCTCGCCGGCGCCGGGGGTGCCGGTGACGCTGACGATGTACGATCGGGTCTATGGGGCGTTTTATACCTGTGAAGCTTGGGTCCGCCGGGTGAGTCAGGTGATGACGGATGACGGCGGGAATTTCGATTTCGATTTTGTGATGGCGGGGATTGCGTATTCGATCTCCGCCAGCGACACCTCCGGATTGTCGGACGAAGCCATCCGCATTGTCATGGAATCCACCCTCAAGGACGCGGTGGACCGGCAGCGGATCGAAGAACTGGCGAGTTCTTCGGCGACGGCCAATACGTTGTTGGGCCTCTTTGCGGCTGGCTCGCTGCCGCAGGCCATCGCCAAGGTTGAAGGTCTGGACCGGGCGGTGGTGCGCGACTTGGTGACTTCGGGTTCACCGCGGGAAGGTCAAACCGTGCCGGTGGCCTTGCGGTTCCGGGGGCGGGCCACGGTGCTGGGGGCGGTGGTGCAGGCGGATGGCGCCACGCCGGTGCCGGGGGCGGCCGTAAATCTTTTTCCGGATCCCGATTCGCGCGAATTGGGGCGGGGTGTCTTTGCCGATGCCACGGGTCAGTTCGCTTTTTACGGGGTGCCCTTGGGCATCTTCTCGGTGGACGTTAAAACGAGCGATGGTTTGGGACGGACAATCGTCAACGTGTTGGATACGCCCGGTCAGATTACCAATTTGGTGATTGCGCTTCCGGCGGTGGCCCAAGCCTACGGCACCCTGCGCGGGCAGGTGTTCGAGGCGGACAATTTGACGCCGCATGGCGGGGGGCAAATTTTTATCGGCCGGTTGGACGGAGAACGATTGCGGGATGTCGTCCGGATTCTCGATACCGATGCGGACGGCAATTGGGAAGCCGACGGGTTGCCGATTCAAAAATTGGATCTGGTCGCCGTGACCTTCGACGGCAAGCGGAAAGGAGTGCGGCGGGAGATCACGCCCTCCCCGAACACGGTCAGCTACATCAACATCACCTTGGAGAATGTGACCCGGGTTTATGGACGGGTGCAGTTTGACGATGGCCGGCCCGCTCCCAATGCCTTGGTGGCGGGCGGGGTGGCGCTGGTGCGGTCTGATGCCCTCGGCAATTTTGAATTGGAAGGCGTCCCGGTCGGCCGCCGCACCATCAGCGCCGGTCTGGAACGGAATCCGGCGGCGGGCATTGATTTCACCCGTCTGGGCAGCGCCGCCGTCAACGTCATTGCCGGCCAGAATAATTACGTGGTGGTGAAGCTGCGCCCGGCGGGCCGGATTTTTGGCAAAGTGCTCAACGCCCAGGGGCAGCCTGTACCCAACGTGCGCGTGGCCATTCCTCAACAAGGAGGATTTTATTGGACGGATGCGGACAGCCAGGGCAACTACGCGTTCGACAACCTGGGCTTGGGCAATTACACCATCAGCGCCCCCGCCAATGCCGTCGCGCCCACGCTCAATGTGAACAAATTAATGGACCAGATCCGGTCCGGCGACGAGGACCAGATTCTGGCGGCCTTCGAGGAAGCCATCCGTGTGTTTGTCGGCGCGGATGATCCGCTGTTGACCGGGGCGCATGACAATTTCCGGCCCTCCTCGTGGGGTTACACGCAAACCCGGCTGCGTTTCGATGGCGAGAGCGTCAACGCGGATGTGCGTTACATCGTGGAAGGGTCCATCTACGGCCGGGTGTTGAACCATCAAAATGTGCCGATCGGCGCCAAGGTGCGGTTGAGCGGACTGGGCCCAAACAAAACCGGGGAACCGCAACTCACCATGCGCGGCGAGATGGACAGCGACCCGGCGACCGGTCTTTTCGCTTTCCCCGGAATGTTGCTGGCCGGCCCCTGGACTTTGCAGGCCGCTTCGCCCTTCTATCCCACGATCATCTCGCAGAGTGGTTTTACGACCGAGATTGATCCCAACGTTGCGAATGTCGTGTTGCAATTCCCTCCCGTGGCCGAGGTCAATGGCCGCCTTGCCGGACGCGTGTTGCAACCGGACGGCACTCCGGCGGGCGACGGCGTGCGGGTGAAAATCAACCTCTCGGACGACTACGAGATTCAAACCGATGCGGAGGGATTTTTTGATACGCAAATGGCCCTGCCCGCTTTGGGGCGGAGCTACACGGTGCAGGCGCATGATTTGGTTTCCGGTTTGAAAGGCGTCAATCGCATCGCCATGCAACCCGGGATCACCAACTGGGTGGACGTGCGGTTGTTGGCGCGGGATGCCACCCTGAAGGTGACCGTCCTGCGCGGCAATGGTTTGCCCGCCGCGGGCGCGCAGGTGAGTCTGGATCACGGGTCGTACCCGAATGAAGCGCGGCTCACCGATCTGGCGGATGCCCAGGGCCAGGTCTCGTTTACCGGTTTGTGGGAGGGCCAGTATTCGGTGGTGGCGCAGTACAACGAAAGTGCCACCCGCGTGTATGCCCGCGGAGGAGGCGTCGTGGGACCGGCGGAAGTTCTGCCGCTGACCTTGCAACTGGGCGGGGCGGGCTCCATCGAAGGACGATTTGTTCAACGCGACCTGGTCACGCCGGTGGCGGGGGCCCAGGTCAGCATCGGCGACCTGGGTTTTGCCGCGACGGATGACACCGGTTATTTCCGGTTTGATGGCGTGCCCCTGGGCAATTACACGATCCGCAGCGCCAATCCGGTCAGCGGCGTTTCCGCGCGCACCACCGCGGCGATCACTTTCCCCGACCAGGTGCAGACCGTGCAGTTGATCGAGGCTTTGTTGGGCGAAGTGAATGGCTATGTCATTGACAGTTACGCCACCGGACGCGTGGCGAATGCCCGGGTGGAAATTACTTTCCGTGACGGGGTCACCCCCCGGCGGGTGGCCACCACCGGGCCGGACGGCGGTTTTAGTTTCCCCGGCTCGCCGATGGGCAACTTTACGCTCAACGCTTCGGCTGTGACCTTGGGGGGACGTTCCGTTTCGGGAAGCGCGGCGGGCATTTTGTCGGAAGGCAATCCCACCGCCAGCCTGAATATCAACTTGCAGTCACTGGGGATTTTGCCCGTGCAGGTGTTGCGGCCGGATGGCGTCACCGCCGCCACCAATGCCCGGGTGAATTTGGGTCGGGTCGGCGAGCGGGATACGGATCCGAACGGTCAAGTGGTGTTCTTCGATTTGCCGTTGCAACGGTACGATTTGCGGGTGTGGTCGCAGGTGGGCGGGGAATTGCGCAGCGGCGTGGCCACCGCCCTCAGCGTTTCCATGCGCGGGACGAACCCGCTTTATACGGTGACCCTGCCCGGGGTGGGCCGGGTGGAAGGACACGTGGTGGGCAGTGATGGTGTGACCCCGGTGCCGAATGCCGAAATTACTTTGCAGATGTTGCAAGGTCCCTTTGCCGGCACCGCGGATACCGGACTCTCGGACGCTTCCGGCCAATTTAGCTTCGAAGACGTCGCCTTGGGCTACTTCCGGGTGACGGCGGCGAGTCAATCACTGGGCGCCTCCGTCGGAGGCACGCTCCGCACCAATGGCGAGCTCGGTCAGGTGACCCTTCAACTCGGCGACAGCGGGGCCATCATCGGCCGGTTGGTGCGCGCCGATGGGTTCACCCCCGTGGGCGAGGTGGATGTGGCCATTGATTATGCCTCCCAAAGCGCGAATCCCGGGCGGATGCTGTTCCGCACCGGCTTGGACGGCATGTTCCATTTTGAAAATGTGCCGGTCGGTTCATTTAATCTTTCCGCAGTCGCGGTGGCGTTTGGCGGCATCATCGCCCGGACGGCCGTCATTCAAACCAACGGGCAGGTGGTGGCGCTGGGCGACCTGCCGTTCGATGAGGATTTGCCGGCGGTCGTGGCGGTGACGCCGGAGGATACGGCCACGGAAGTATCCATCCACACGGCCGTGGAACTTCTGTTCAGCGAAGCCATCGCGACCAACTCGGTCAAGTCCAGCGGCATTTTCATCCGGCGCGGCATGACCAATCTACCGGCCACCCTGACCGTGCTGAATGACACCAATGGCGAACCGCGCCTGGTGCGGTTGACGCCGGAGTCCCCGCTGGTCAGCAAACAGACTTACGAAGTGGTGGTGCTGGCCGGTGATTTGCCCGGCCCGGGCGGCAGCACGCTCGGCTCCGGCCCCAGGGATCTGGTGGGACGCGCGCTGGCGACCCCGTTCATGGCGCATTTCACGACGCGGGATGACGATCCGCCGCAGTTGGTGTCCATCTTCCCGACCAATCAAGCCGTGCAGATTGATCCGACGGCGGTACCGCGCCTGACTTTCAACGAAAGCATCATCCCCACCGGGGTGGTCTTTCGGGTAACCGGTCCGGCGGGAGAGGTGCCGGGAACGGCAAGTGTGGGCATCAACGGGCAGGTGTTGAGCTTCGTGCCCACCGCGCCATTGCTGCCGAACACCACCTACACGCTGACCGTCAGCAACGTCTTTGACTTGGCGGGTAATCGGGCGGACGGGGAGCCGTTCATCGTCACTTTTGATTCGTTGGATACCCTCGGGCCCACCATTGCCACCTTGCGCTTGGCGAGCAACGCCGCGCCGGTCGCCGGCGCCACGGTGATGGTGGAAGCGGTTCTGGCCGCGCCGGAGGACGGGGCGAGCGTTCGGTTTTCCCAGGAGTTTACCGATGCGGGCGTGGCCACCGACCCTCCGTACCAGCGCGCCATTCAGTTGCCGAAGAGCGGCAGCACAACGGTGCGCGCCATCGCCACGGATGTTTATGGTAATGATGGACCATTGGCGGAGTTGGTCATCACCGTTCAGCCCCCACAATTGCCGGTCGTCCATTTTTCCCTGATTTCACCGACCAACACGCCCATCCCCACGGGCACGCCGTTGGTGGTGGAAGTGACGGCCACCGGCGATACCGCGATCACCAATTTGACCGCCATCTTCGGCGGCGCGGCCACCGGCGAGCTGGTGACGACCAACGGCGGACAGTTGCGGCTGGCGGGTATGGTGCCCGCCACCGCCGCCCATCAACCGGCGCAGGTCTATGCCCAGGCGATTGACAGTCTCGGATTGTCGAGCGGACAACAGGTCTTCAACCTGG
>MWDV01000041.1 GCA_002070715.1 Verrucomicrobia bacterium ADurb.Bin118 | reverse complement strand
CATGTTGTTCAGCAGCTCCGGCAACACTGGGGTTTCACTAGCCTCAGGCAGCGGTTCCTGGGCCTCGATGAGTGACCGTAACGCCAAGGACGGTTTTGAAGCCGTGGATACGCAAGAGGTGTTGGCCCAAGTTGCCGCATTACCGCTGACCTCCTGGAGCTACAAAACCGAAGCGGGCGTGCGGCACATGGGCCCCATGGCGCAGGATTTTTATGCGGCGTTTGGGTTGGGGGCGGACGACAAACACATTGCCACGGTGGACGCCGACGGCGTGGCCTTGGCCGCCATCCAGGGGCTGAATCAAAAGTTGGAGGCAAAAAGTCAGGCGGCAGCAGAGCGGATTTACCAATTGGAAACCGAAAACACCGAGTTAAAACAGCGGCTGGAACGACTGGAATACTTGTTAATCAAATAAACCCAACGGAGACAGGCAATGAAAACGCAACCTCAAATGAACCTCAGCGTGAATCAGTCCCGACCCCCATCCGGGACCATCCGGCCAAGCCGTGTTTGGCGGACTTGGACCATAGGCGCGGTGGCGCGGTGCATAACCGTCGCTTTGCTGCTCCCGGCATTCCCGGTTTTTTCCCAGACGCTGCCGGAGGCTTTGGACACCACCGATATTCTTTGGAGCACTTGGGTTACGGATCCGCAGGAAGAAATGGTTACCGGCACGGGCGGCGAGTGGAGCGGGCAGACGGCCGTCACCCACGACGGAGTGGATGCGGCCCGGAGCGGAACGCTGCCAACTGGCCACACCGCCCATTTGCGCACTGAAAGTCTGAGCGGTCCCGGGACGGTGACATTTTGGCGCCGCCACGGATCAACCAGCTACGTCAGCCCATATCTCCTCCAAGTGAACGATCAGTGGATCCACCGCAGCTTTCCGGACGGGGAATGGCAACCCTTGGCCGTGGAATTACCTCCTGGTCCCGCGACACTGGAGTTTCTCTGGCGGAATTATGACTGGACGGGTCAGGCAACCGACAACTTTGCCTATGTGGACGAGGTGACCGTTCATGCCGCCAGCGGCGCTCCGGTATTCTTCCCATCCGGGCCCAGCCAACTGACGACGGGCGAAGGTTATACGTGGGATTTTAATATTCCGGTGCTGGGCGGAAAACCAATGCGGATCGATGCCTATCCTCCAGATTCTTCGTGGTCTTATTATACTGAGGTTCCCCAATTAATGGCCAATGATGCGCCGAGCTTGTCGGGATCTTTCTCTTCGTTTCTAGCGCAAACCAACTGGGTGGGAACGTGGACGATTATTGCTTCCAATGCGTGGGGAAGGGCCACCAATTACATCACGACAGTGGTTACCTCAACGCCGCCACATTCCATCTACATTGAAGGGCCGGACGAAGTCTGGGCTGGCGCCCAAGTGGAGCTAGTGGCGCAACCTTCCGGCACGCCTCCGTTCACGTACCAATGGGAAAAGGATGGAGAGCCGCTTCCGGACCAGGTGGACGCCACGCTGATGTTGCCATATTTCTCCGCCGCCGATGAAGGCGTTTATGCCGTCGTCGTTTCCAATGCCTTGGGCGCCGCCCGGAGCTGGGAGCATTGGATCAGTGTGGGCGATCAACCGCCCGTGATCACTTCAACGCCGGATAACGTGAATCTATCGCTTTACAATTCCATTTATCTGGAAGTGGACTTTGAAGGAACGCCTCCTTTCACGATCACTTGGCAGCGTAACGGTGAGGTGGTTTGGGAAGAAGCGGATCTGATTTATCCCGAGTCGCTTTACATATGGGGGAACCCGGACGAGGGGCCCGGCGTTTACACGGTCACCATCACGAATGGTCTGGGCGTCGCACAGAGCGATCCCATCGTTGTCCAGGTCGGTTCCGGAATTGAACTGGCCGACGCACTGGACAATCCAACCGTGGGGTGGCGACTGGACAGCTATGAAGATAACTGGACCAGCCAGAACGCAGTGACTCATGACGGCGAAGACGCCGCCGGTTTTACCGGTTCCTGGCCGGCCCCGTTGCGAACCGATGTGCGCGGTCCGGCCCTGGTTTCCTTTTGGTGGCGGGCGATGCAGGCGACATTGAGCTTCCAAGTGGACGAAGTGGAGGGAGCGACGCTGGAAGCGGCCGCTGACGATTCCGGCTGGCACCGGGTCGTGTTGCAACTCGACTCCGGTTGGCATGAACTCGAATGGCTGCCGAGATGGGAGGATTGGGATTATCCGCATAGCCAGGTTTACGTGGATGAGTTTCAAATTATTACTGGATCCAAACCGGAGATTTTGCAACAACCGCAAGGGGGTGATTTTACCCTCAACGACACCGCGCACCTGACGATTGGAGTCCTCGGGGAGCCTCCCTTCCGCTACCGGCTTTATCAGAACGACACGCTGTTGCAAACGGTTTCTGACGTGGTCAGTTCCACTTACTCCTTCGACGTGCCGATCCAGAATGGCTCCGCCGGCGCCTACTGGATTGAGGTGACCGACGCGCTGGGGCGGAGTGCCGCCAGCGACGATGCGATCATCTCGGTGGACGACGATTTTGGTGCTCTGGATAATTTTGCCGCGGCGGTCAACCAACCGGATGAGGATTGGTACTACACCGATTGGTCTTGGGTAGACGAAGATAGCTATTATCCAATTCGACCGTGGTACCGCACGTACGCCGATGGTTTTCCCGCCGGAACGGCGGCTTGTGGCCGCACCCCGGTTTTACAGGCCGGCGAATTGGCGGCGGTGTTCATGGACTATGACGCGTCCACGCCGGTGGTGCTGCGTTTTTGGCTGCGGCTCAATGGCGCGACACCCGAGGAGGCCTTCAGATTAAGTCTAGCTGGCGATCGGCAAACTCCGACCGTCATCGGCACCGCTCCCGGGACCAGCGGAGAAATCTGGACTGGTTATGAAATCGCACTCGACGTCGGCTTCACCGAGATTCAGTGGGAGATTTTGGCGCCGGTGGACGGCGTGGAGGCATTTCTGGGCAACATCGAAATGCTTCCAGCCGTGCCGCCAGAAATTACCCAACAACCTGAACCCTTGGTTTTGGTTGCCGGCGAGAGCGGCAGCTTGAGTGTCAGCACCACTGGAGCCGGGCAGCACACTTACCAATGGTTCAAACAAGGTGTCGGCCCGCTGTCGGGAGAAACGGCGGCGACTTTGTCGTTTGCTTCGGCCGCCGCCGGGGATAGCGGCGACTATTGGGTGGAAGTTGCCAACTCGTTTGGAACGACAACGAGTGACACGGTGACGGTCACGGTGACAGGACCGCGACCGTACTTCACCCAGGTGCTCCAACCCCAACAGTTGCTCCCGGGCGGCAACCTTTCCCTCGCAGTGACGGCCGTCAGCGCTAATGGCACGTTGACCTACCGGTGGTACCACGATGATACGTTGGTCCCAAGCAGCGGCAGCACTTACTCGCGGTCAGGCGTTACCACCGCCGACGCCGGACTTTATCGGGTTGAAGTCTCGGATCCGTATTACACGATCACCAATGAAACCCGGGTGACGGTTTCGCCCGTGCTCTACACCGTGACCTGGCTGTGGGCGTCCGAGACGTATGATTCTGCCTGGCCGGAAGCCATCAACAATTCCGGCGTAGTGGTGGGGCATGCTGGCACCGCCGTTACCGTCTGGACCAATGGCACGCCATTGCGTTTGACGCCGCCTGGAACACCTTTTAGCCAGGCCTATTCCATCAACGATCAGGGGGATGTGGTGGGGATACAATATGGCCCACGTTGGTTTGAGGATCCGCGTACGGTCCAAGTCTGGTCGCCCCCGTATGCGACGGACAATTTCACCAATCTGGGGACGCCGGTGGGACATCCCTTTATAGATATTGCGCGGCTGAATAATCGCCGGGAAATCATCGCCACCGAAAGCGGCACCGGACTCTTTGGCCAGCCGCGCTACTCGTTCCGTTACACTCCTGCCGAAGGCTGGTCACATCTGGGGCCGTTGACGGGCACATCGCCGCTCCCGCCCGCCGTTGACCAAGGCTGGGCCACCATCGTGGATATTAACAATGCGGGACTCATTGTGGGCTTGAGTTATTTCCAGGAGGAAGACTTCAATCCCACCCAAGCCACTGGCTGGCGTTTTGCCCCGACCGCGCGGCCACTGCGCCGACAGGCAATGGACACCTTGGATCCGCGACTGGCACTGACGCCGGCGGAACCGTGGGGCTGGTTCGACGTGGTCAATGATCTGGGAGACATTATCGCGCGGCGCTGGGCCACCAATGCCCCCACCAAGCTCTACCTGATTGACGCCACTGGCATCACCCACAAGCTCCTCGAGCGGCCGCCGGTGCTGCTCGATATCCGCGATAATGGGGAGGCGTTCAACATTGACGCCATGAATAATCGTCGGGAAATGGCGGGCCACCGCTTCACGGAAGCCGGCGTGCGAGCCATTTTGGTGCGTGACCGCACGGTGGCGCCGGGCGTGCTACCGACCACTTTCAATAATTTTGAATCCTACGATTTGGAAGACCTGGTGATTGGCGGCACCGGGGAATTTCGCCTGACCTACGCCCGCGGCATGAACGATGCCGGCCAGATTGTCGGTTGGACCGAGCGGGACAGCGGCGGGGGTACTCCCGGTTTTCTGTTGACGCCCGTGGTGGCTTATCCCGATCAGAGCACGCACGCACTGGAAGACCTGATTACGCGGACCGCCGGCGAGCCGGTGGAATTCAGCGCGAGTTCCCTGTTGGTGAACGACTTGGGGGTGGCGCCGCTCGCAGTCGTGAACGTGGCCACCAGCAGCGATAACGGAGGCACCATCACGGATCTCGGCGGTGGCCAATATCGTTACACACCGCCGGCCGGTCCCGATCAGCCCGATCGCTTCACTTACACCCTGCAAGCCGCCGACAGCACCACCGCGGTGGGGACGGTGCGCGTCGTATTGGCACCGGCGCCGCTGCCGCCACCGGATGGTTCGCCGGTCCAGGTGCTGCCGGAGGACCAGGTGCGGATCCGCTACGAGGATTTACCCCCCGGCCAGACCTGCCGGCTGGAAGCCGCCCAAGACCCGGAGGGGCCCTGGGTGCAGCTCGCCACCTTCATTGTCCGTCCGGATGGTGTGGTGGAATACATTGAGATGCCGCCCCTCGACGCCGATGCCCGCTTCTACCGGGTGGTGCCGGTGGAGTGATTCACGAATCACCTGACGGCGCAGCCCGCATCGTAAGCATAAACACAGCCTCCGGGAGAGCCCATCCGGGCCTCCCGCCGGATGGCGGGGTCTGGTCGTGGCGGCCTCCGCCGGGTGGACGCTGATGCGGCCCCCCGCCATCCTCCGGTTCGCCGACGGGCGGCCGTTTTTATCGGCTGTTCAAACCCTGAAGCCAGTCAATCAACGTCAATCAAATCACAGCAATAAAAACCAAGTCTCAAATCACAAAATCCATCACTAGTGTCCGGTTAAATTTGAACCAATATTGATTTTACCTCGATAAAACGGGCCTGAAACGACGCTCATGACT
>MWDV01000040.1 GCA_002070715.1 Verrucomicrobia bacterium ADurb.Bin118 | reverse complement strand
GCGACCCCGACGGCAAAGTAAACCTCGGCCGGAAGGCTTTTACACCCCGGTTCAAGCGCGCGGCTTGACGCATCGGGAGATACCACTTCTTGAATGATCAACGGGGCCAGCCGCCGGACCAGGTCAGGAAGGGAATCGTCCTCCTCGGGTTTGGCCAAACAAGCCATTTCAAACGGCGCCGGGGTTTGCCTTGGAGACACGCCGAGAGTGGGTGGTGGCAGCGCATCACGCCGGTTCTGGCAACCACTGCCCAGACCCGCCGCCAGAAAAATCCCGGCAATCAATGTCCAAGTCTTCATCGCTTCACATAACCATGCGTCCGGAACCACTCGATGGCCTCGGCAAAGGCCTGGCGCGGGGGCGTTTGGGGAAGGCCCAGTTCCCGGATGGCTTTGTCGGGGTCAAACCACATTTTATAGCGCGCCATGCGCACGCCGGCCAGCGGGGCGCGGGGCGGTTTGCCGGTAACGGCCGCCATTACCTCGCCCGCATACGCCGCGCCCAAGGCCAGCGCGTGCGGCACGCGAAACCGCGGCACGGGCAATCCCGTCAATTCGCCCATCACCGCCAATGTTTGTTGCATGGTCCAATTTCCCTCCGCGTGGCCCAAGATGTAGCGTTCGCCCACCCGCCCTTTTTCCGCCGCCAAAATGTGCCCGTTGGCCACGTCCGCCACGTGAACCCAATTCAATCCCGTATCCATGTAGGCGGGCAGGGCGCGATTCAAAAAATCCACGATTATCTGCCCGGTCGGCGTGGGTTTCACATCCCGCGGCCCCACCGGTGCACTCGGATTAACAATCACCACGGGCGCGCCCTGATCGGCCAGTTCCCGGGCCACTTGTTCCGCCTGCCATTTCGACCGTTTGTAATGATTGCTCATCTCGGCCTCGCTGGCGACGGCGGACTCGTCGGTAGGTTGGCGCGCGCTCGCACCTCTTGGCGGCAGGCGCAGGCAGCCCACCGTGCTGGTATAAACAATGCGCGAACACCCGGCGGCGGCGGCGGTGGTCAGCACTTGACGGGTGCCCGTGACATTCGTTGCATACATCGGCGCGTAATCCCGCAACCACAAGTGATAACTTGCGGCTACGTGAAAGCACCAGTCGCATCCCCGCAAGGCTGTCGTTAAAACCGATTGATCTAAAATGTCGCCGGTGACCCGCTCGCAATCAGCCTCCGTCAGCCCGCGCAAATCCGCCTGCGGACGCACCAAGGCGCGGACCTGATGTCCCCGGGCCAACAACGCCTGCACGAGGTTGGCGCCGATGAATCCGGAAGCGCCGGTAACCAAGCATTTCATCCGGGAAAATCTGCCAGAAATAGCGGGGTGATAAAACTCCTTTTGGCGGCTCCCACCCACGCCCCTTCTTTCGCCGTCAAGCCCATTCCTCTATCATGAAAAAGGGCACCGGCGGCGCGCGCCGATGCCCTGATCCTAGCCCGCTTCACAAGGGGCTAATCGCGAGACTACAACCGCTTGATCCGGTAATACTGCTCCGACCCCGCAACCGCCCGCACCGCCTTGAACACCCCCGGACTCACCACCGTGATCGTCGCCGTCACATCCCCATACGCCCCCGTCACCGTCCCGGCCGCTTGCAACCCAAACGCCCCCGCCGCATCCGACGTCTCCCCCGTAAACGTGATCTCCACATTCCCCCCAGTTACCACAATCCCCGTGATCGCCGGCCGCGACGTCGCCGGAAATTGCACCACCCGCACGTTGTCAAACACCACCCCCGCAAACGGACTCCCAATCGAATCATACGCGTCCGTATACCCCAGCATGATGTTCCCCGACGTATACGGCGTGGCGTTGGTGTAGCTGAAAATCACCACCTTGTTCATCCGCAACGTCACCACCCCGTTGATCTGGCTCACCTCCACATCCACCCAGCTCGGCGACGCCGCCGCATTCGCATTCGCCGGCGCCCCCGCATACGCAAACGGCGGCGCCTTGAACACCTGCGCCAGCGTCGAAGCATTCCGCCCCGGCGTCAACGGCGTCGGATTGTTCCCCGCCGTCGTCGGCGCACTATACAACACGTAATCCCCCAACGCCGCCGCATCCGATTCCACCCCGTAAAACAACCCGTCAAACGTCCACCCCGCCGGCACGCCACCCGCGCTGTTCCGGAACCAATTGGTCTTCGTCCCCGAATGATTGATCCCAAACAACGTATATTCCGTCGTCGCCGCCTGCCCCACAATCATATACATGTCAAACCGCAACGCGTAATTCCCCGAAAACACCTTCCCCTTCGGATACACGTTGATCGCCGCCGCCGCCGGCACCCCATCCTTGTTCGCCTGCAAATACAACCCATACGTGTCCGTCGCCCCCGGCGCCGGCGGAATCCCAAACCAACTGTAATCCTGCCCAAATTCCACCGTCCCATCCATCACCGGACTCACCGCGTTGGTGTCCGCAAAAAACACCGTCCAGTTGTTCGCCGACGCCGGCGTGTCAAATGTCTCCCGGAACACCACCGTCTCCGGGCCCCACTCGTCATCCACAATCGTCGTCGTCACCGTGTTGGTCGCCGCCGTAAACCCCGACCCCGCCTGCATCCCCACCGTCACCGTCCGCGCCCCGTCCACCACGTCGTTGTCCAACGGATAAATAATCTGCACCCGGGCACTCACTGCCCCCGGCTCCAGATACAACGGAAACGCCGCGTAATACGGATCCACCTGGTAATCCACATCCTTCACCGCCGTGCCCGAAAACGTCAAATTCGCTTCGTCCACTTGGAGGAACAAATTCGTGTCCCCATACCGCTGAATCACCAGCGTCGCATAATCCCCGCTCAACCGCTCATACACGTTCGTCGAAAGCGACACCACCCGTAGCTCCGGCGTCTCATTATCCAATATCACCACCGTGGCGCTGGAAGGCGGTGTAATCCCGTAGCCATCGCTGATGTCCAGGGTGAGGATCACGGTTTCCGGCAATTCCGGAATGGCGTCGTCAATGGGCGTCACCACCACGTCCACCGAACTGGCATTGGCCGGAATGACCACCGTCCCGGGCAACTGAACATAATCCTCGCCATTCACCGCCATCCCGCTCAACGTGTAGTTGACAGTCAACGGTTCGCTGGTGCTCCCAAACCGTGTGATCGTGAAGACACCGTTAACGGGCCCGGCTTCGGCGGCTTCTGGCGTCGTGGCCGTCACGCTGACTTCGTTGGCCGCTTTGACCAATTCAAAGGCCGCTTTCGTGCCATCCCAACTGGTAATCGCCGTCGTAAATCCACCCGGCGACCAAAAGTGGGCTTGCTCCTGGCTATTATCCACCACTACCAGGTTCCCGGCAGCGTCAAAGGCCAGATCGCGACCGCGACTACCCGCTTGAAAGCTTTCAATGAACTCGCCGGTGGCCATGGAAAAAATACGCACCATGCCGTCATTGTAAGCAGTATAGGCCACAATTCGGGCATCCTCATTGATGTCAATCCCATCCGGACTGCCGGCGTAATCGCGGGAGGCCGACCAAATCACATGATTATCCAGAGGATATTCCCCCGTGCCGTCGAATTTAATGATGGGCGGGGCTTGGTTGGGTTCAGATCGGTACGTGCTGAGATACCAATCACCGTTGCTGTCCCGGGATACATCTTTGCCATAATAACTGGCCAAGGGCACTCCAGTAACGACTTGGACCCCAACTTCATTCGCTGGCACCGCGGCATTGGCCCCGAGATCATATTCGATCAAGCCGACGCGGGGATCGGTGTACCGACCATTCACCAGATAAATCTTGCGATCGCCCCCCGCCTGGGTGCCCGTTACCCAAATGCTGTTCACGTATTGCTGGTCAGTTTTGTTGGAGGCGTCAATTAATTGCACTGCCGTGGACAAGTCATTGGGGTCTATCTCGTAGCAAAGATCAGCGGAAGTATCCGCGATATACAGGTGGCCGTCCGGCCCAATGCAGCTTTTGTTCGGGCCTAAAGTGCCACCCCAAGCCACGCCGCCGTCGCCGAACTCGCCGGTATCCACACCGTCCGCCCGCAGCACATAAATGCCCCGCGGTGTGTTGCGTTGAAAATTGCCCCCTCCCGTAGTCGTGCCGGGACCGGCATTGGACACGTACACCTTGCCGAAATTCGGGCTGGCCGGGTTTTTATCAATGGAAACCCCCAGCGGAATATAAAAGCTCCGATCATACCCGTTGGGGATATACTTGGTCCACGCGGCGGCGGTGTTGCCGGTAACGATGATTTGATACGACGTGTAACCGGTCATGTCGAAACTGAGTTCGCCGGCCGTCGTGCCCGGATAGACCGGGTTGCCTCCGTCACGGAGGACCACCAACCCCTCCGCATCCTGGTTCAAAATAAACGTGACCGTGTTGCCGTTCCGGACAACGCCGGAGGCGTAAGGCACCGCTTGGACGGTGGAAACCAGGCACAACAGGCCCAGCACGGCCGCCACGCCGCCCAGGGCAAAACGCTTTGTCAGGGAAACAGTTTTCATGGAAGTTTTCTCGATTCTCAGATTTAGGTTTTTTGTTTTATTCATCAGCACCAATCATCCGGCCCCGCTACCGGCGGGCTTCTGGATCTGTTTACCGCACAATTCTAGGTTTTTCCTTCCCCTCTGCAACAAAAAAAGTTCCGCCCGGGGGAAAGACCGGAGACATCGTGCCCCCGGCCCGAGCGCGACCGTCTTCAGTCCGGCGGGTTGGCGGCCGGCGGCCCTTCCCGCCAGGTCAGCGTCACGATGACGGGAGCCCACGCGACATGTTGCACCACGCGCTGCCAGCGCGGCGAGGCGTCGGGCGGGAGCACGTGAGCCAGATTTTCCACCCGCGCCGAAACGGAATCCCCGGAGGAGGCCAGCAAATGGGAATACCGGCGATAGTAATCAAATTGGGTCAGTATCAGGCAGGCCGGTTTGGCGGCGCGTAGGGCGTCCATCGCCGCATGGGGTTGATCTTTCCTGGCCGGCCCGAACCAATCGGAATGAATCAACCGCAGCCGGCGCGCCTCCGGCCAGGCATCGTAAAGATATGCGGCCGAGACACCGACCACAGTGTCTTCCGGCAGCGCGGCCAGTTCCCGCGCAACCGCACTCCGGGCGGCGGCGTAATCCACATCCCGCGCACAGGCCACTCCAACCGTGGTCAAACCAATCGCCCGCACGGAAACG
>MWDV01000039.1 GCA_002070715.1 Verrucomicrobia bacterium ADurb.Bin118 | reverse complement strand
ACGGTGATCTCCGCATTCAGCGCTTTGCCGACGCGCGGCAAAATGACCCCTTTGAAAAAGCCGCCGCTGGTGACCACGAACCACGCCGCAATCAGCGCCACCACCACCAGCACGACCAATGCGCCCGCAATATACATCAGTTTTCGCCTCCCACCGTCGCCGGGCGGGGTGTGGATTTTCGATTTGGTTTCACTCATAGTCAAAAAATTTATGCTGCCGTCGTCCGCAGAGCCGGCCCATTGAACAGTCCAGCCCGCATTAGACTAGCAATCCGGCAGAGGGATTCAAACTTCAATTCCCTGAAGATGCGGTTCGGAATTGCCGCCGGCGGGGTTTTGTTCCCACACTGCGCCCGTTGATTGGCGGATATGCATGACTTATGGCAAACGATTGAGTGCCAAAATCGGCACGCGCTGGCGGGGGAAACGTCCGCCGGGCGCGGCGCGGTTTTGATCAGCACACGCTCTGAGCCGGGGGCGACGCGAAACGCCGCGCCCCACGCGGAACAACTTTCCGCCGATTCCCAGGCGCTGTTACGCGAAGCCGTGCGGGTGCTGCGGTTTGGCGCGTTGCTGTTTATCTATGGCGCGCCGCGGGAATTGGCGTTGTGGGGACGTAGCGCCGAGCGCTTAGCAACGGCGGACGCGCGCCTGCTGTTCAAATACTGGATCGCCCTCGACCTGGACCCGGCATGCCGGGACGGTTTTCTGCAACCCGCGCACCGGGGACTTTTGCTGTTCCAAAAGGTGTCGGCGCACCGCAAAACCCGGCCCCCCTTTCCTCTGCAAGCTGCCGCGGCGCGTGTGCCCCACCAAAGCTGTGCCGCGTGCGGACGCACCCTGAAAGATTGGGGCGGCAAACGACATTTGATGCATCCGCAAGGCGCGGCGTTGTCGGATGTGTGGCGCGACCTGTCCCCCCAGCACCTCGCCGACAGCGTTGCTCCCGCCGCCGTGTTGCAACGGTTGGCGGCGTTGACCCCCGACGCCGCGGGACAGCGGCTGCATCTCTTACAAACCGCCGCCACCTTATCCTCCCGCAGCGTTCCCGAACCGCCAGACTTGGTTTTGACGGCTGACACGGCGGTTCCCGCGCCGCCGTTGCGGTTGCGCAAACTGGAACGGAACCGGGTTTATCATGCCGACTGTGTGGCATTCCTCGAACGGGTGGCCCGACTCTATCCCGAGGGGATCTTCGATATGGTTTTTGCCGATCCGCCTTACAATCTTGAGAAGAATTATGCCGCCTACGCGGATGATTTGGCGGAACGCCATTATCTCGCTTGGTGCGAGCATTGGCTCGCCGGTATGGCGCGCACCCTCAAACCGGGTGGCAGTCTGTTCGTGTTGAACCTGCCGCGCTGGGCCATGTATCACGCGGCCTTTCTGCACGCGCATCTCACCTTCCGGCACTGGATCGCGTGGGACGCGCTCTCCGAGCCGCGCGGCCGTCTCATGCCCGCGCATTATGCCCTGTTGTATTACACCAAACCGGGAGGGAAACCGGTGTTCAACTATCGTGGCGTGGGGCGCGCGATCAAGGAAGGGGACGCAGGGGATGCAGTGGCGCCGCCCGACGCGCCGCAATACTGTCTCCGGGCGGGCTGTCTCCGGGACCGCAAAGCGCGCGGCGATGATGCCCGCGTTGAGTTGTCGGATGTGTGGTTCGACGTGCATCGCATCAAACACAAACGCGACCGCGACGCCCATCCCTGCCAGTTGCCGGAGAAACTGATGGAACGCCTCATTCGCCTGACCACCCGGCCCGGCGATTTGGTGTTTGATCCCTTTTGCGGCGCGGGCACCACGGCCATTGCCGCCCGCAAGCTGGGCCGCGATTTTGTGGTGGTGGATCTCGACGCCGATTATGTCCGGCTCACCCGCGAAAAACTCGTGGCGATGGCGCGGGGGCAGGCGGCTTCAGGGGTGGCGGCGGTCCCGCGGGCGCGGGTGGCGCGTCCGCGCAAGGCGGTTTCCAAACGCGACGTTGAACTGGCGTTGCAACAGCTCGCCCGCGACCTGGGGCGCGCGCCCACGGAAGCGGATCTCAGCCCCGAGCTTTTGCGGCAGATCGCGCTCCGCTATCCGTATCCCGGCGCCGCCCTGAAACGCGCCCGGATCGGGTTGTCTTCGTAAGCGGGTTGCCGTGCGCGTTTCCATCATCATTCCCGCGTTCAACGAAGAACGCCTCCTGGCCGAAACGCTGCGGCACATCCGCGCCGCGAGTGTGAGTTTCACCGCGCGCGGCTGGGCGGTGGAATGCATCGTGTGCGACAACAACTCCTCCGATCGCACGGCGGAACTTGCGCGGGCCGGCGGCGCCCGGGTGGTGTTCGAACCGGTCAACCAAATCGCGCGGGCCCGCAATCGCGGGGCGGCGGCGGCGGACGGAGATTGGCTCGTGTTTGTGGATGCGGATTCGCGTCCCAGCGCGGCCTTGTTCGCCGACGTGGCCGGGCAGATTCAAAGCGGCCAATGCCTCGCGGGCGGGGTTACGATGCGGATGGATGGCAATCATCGCTCCGCGCGTATGATCACGCATTTGTGGAATGGCGTGAGCCGTTGGCGGCGATTACTGGCCGGCGCCTTCATTTTTGTCGAGGCGCGCGCGTTTCGTCAGGTGGGTGGTTTCAGCCATGAATTATTTGTCGGCGAAGAACTGGAACTGAGTCTGCGGTTGCGCAAACTCGCCCGGGCCACGGGACGGAAGATTGTGATCCTGCACCGGCATCCGTTGCTCACCTCGGCGCGCAAAGTCCAACTCTATTCCTGGCGCGAGCATCTGCGTTTTTTGGCCCGCGTCGCGCTGAATCACCGGGCCACCTTCCGCCGCCGGGAGGCCTGTTCTCCGTGGTATGATGGCCGGCGCTGAACATCGGGCGCCGCCGGCGCGTCCAAGCTGCGTGAGAATCCACTTTTTGCTCGTCATCAGCCTGTTTTGGGGAGGACACGGATTGGCGCAAACCAATGCCATCCCCAACGCGGTTAATGAGCCGGCTGGGTTCAGCGGCTGGCTCGGTGCGGTGCAGGAGTGGGCAGAGGAAAATCTGGATGAAAATTTGCTCGCGGCGCTGGGGGAGGG
>MWDV01000038.1 GCA_002070715.1 Verrucomicrobia bacterium ADurb.Bin118 | reverse complement strand
ACGGCGCATCCCGCCAGCGTCAGCAGTCCACCGACGGTGAAGCGCAGGCGCAATTCAAGTCCCCGCATGGAGGTGAGGTCCACCGCCAGCACCAGCAAAGCGGTCAGCACCACAATCGTTTCCGGAGCGGCCAGCTTCAGCAGATCGAGATAACTCACAAGCCGCCTCCTTTCCGCAGCCAGTCAAACAACGGCGAATCAAAACTCGGCACGATGATCTTCAGCAGCACTTTCGGATACAGCCCCACCAGCAACGACGCGCCGATCAGCAGTACAGCGCCAATGCGTTCGGGAATCGAGATGGGCGACATCGGTTCCGCGCCGCTACCTGATTCGCCATCCGAAGCCGGCGGCGCCGTGGAGCTCGTTTCACCCGCGTCGCCGAAGAAGGCCTTTTGCATCGCGCGCCACGTGTAGGCCACGCCAATCAAAATTCCGATGCCGGTGATGATCACCAGCGTCGGATACAGTTGCCACGCGCCGATGATCACCTGCAATTCCGCCACGAACCCGCTGAAACCCGGCAGCCCCATTGACGCCACGCCGGCGATGACGAAGGTCACGGTGGCAAACGGCATCACCCGGCTCAACCTCATGCCTTCCAACACCGGCAGCTCCCGCGTGTGCGTCCGGTCATATACCATCCGACCTACAACCGCGAACAACAGCCCCGCGATGATTCCGTGCGAAAACATCTGCAACACCGCGCCGCTCAGCCCGATGGTGTTCAAAGTCACCAACCCCAGCAGCACGAAACCCATGTGGCTCACACTCGAATAACCAATGACGAATTTGAAGTCCCGCTGCACGAGCGCCACCATCGCGCCGTACACGATGCCAATGACGGCCAGCACGGCGATCCACCATTTCCAAGCTTCCAATCCGTCCGGAAACAAGGTCATCGCCACGCGCAAACAGCCGTAGGCGCCGAGTTTCATCACCACGCCCGCCAGCAACATCGAAGCGCCCGTCGGCGCGGCCACGTGACCAGTCGGCGCCCACGTGTGAAACGGCCACATGCCCGCCAGAATGGCAAACCCCACGAAGACCAGGGGGAACGCCCAGATCTGGAATGGGTGCGGGAACGGATATCGCGCCAGCTCGAGAACGTTCATCGTGTGCGCGCCGGCCACGACGTAGAGCGCAATCAAACCGATCAACACGAGCGCACTGCCGAAAAAGGAATACAGCACCAGCTTCATCGCGCCGTATTCGCGCCGGGTCGAACCCCAGATGGCGATGAGAAAGTATTTCGGCACGATGGCGATTTCGTAAAACACAAACAACAGAAACAAATCGAAGCTCAGGAACACGCCATACACGCCGCCGATGAGCGTGAAATAGAAGGCGAAAAACTCCTTCGTGCGCGTTTCGATGTTCCACGAAAACAGCACGCCGCCGAGCGCTGCCAGTCCGGTGAGCAGAACCAATGTCAAACTCACGCCATCCGCCGCCAGATAATATTGCAGTCCCAACGTCGGCACCCACGCGCGCTGGGTGACCGTCAGAATCTCGCCCGGCTGGAACTGCGCGTAACCGATCAAGCCCGCCACCAATCCGCCGACCGCCGTGGCCAGCGCGACCCAACGCGCCGCCGCAGCACTGGCTTTCGGCAGGAGCATCAGCACCAGCGCGCCCAGGAATGAAATGTAGATCGTCCAGGCTAACATGGTTGATCAATTGGGAGGGACGGGTTCCACCCCGTCCCAAAACAAACCTGATCAAGGACAAGCCGAGGCTCGCCTCCGCCGGGAATAGATTTCCACCGTGTGTTCATCACCAAGGTAAAACGTTGAGCATTCCCCAAAACGGCCAATCATCCGGTTTGGCTATCAGACCCTTTCTGACGGGATTCTCGCGAATATAGTTCCACTTGTCTGTGTAACTCTCAGAGCGACGTAGTCGCGTATCCCAACCGTCCCGCTGAAACCGCCAAGGCTGATCGTGGTGGTTTCGTTTGAACTGGCTCTTCCAATACGCGAGCCACTGCTGAAAGCTAAAATTCACATCGCGCGGCGCACAGAACAGATGCAGATGATCCGGCATGAGTAGGTAATAACCCACCAGCCAGGTGTCAGCGCTTCGCCAAACTTCCTCCAATGATTTCTGCACCTCCTTTTGTGCGAGCCAGGGCTCGCGCTTCTCCGTGCAAACCGTAAGGAACACAATCGTTGGTTGCCTGCGCGAAACCAACACCCCACGTGCCGGGTGCTTTCGCCCGATCGTCTCATTTTTCATCGGATGCACGGCTGCCGCATCATCACTGACCTCCCGCAACAAACCAGACAGGGACAGGGTGGAACCTGTCCCTCCCAATTGAAGATGTTCAGTCGTGTTCATCCGCTGTTAAAACTTCAGTTGCTCCACCATTTGCACGGCGGTGTTGTTCACGACGCCAAGGATCAATTGCGGCCACAATCCCAGCACGAACATCAACGCAATGGGAATCGCCAGCATTCCAATCTCGCGCGGCGTCAGGTCCGGGAACTTCGACCATTTCTCGTTCACCGGACCGTGAAACACGCGCTGGAAAATCGTGAGGATGAAAATTGCCGTGACCAGCAGCCCCAGCACCGCAACGCCCGCCGCCCAAGGCGCGAGCGGAAACACGCCTTTGAAAATCAGAAATTCGCCCACGAAGCTGTTTAGTCCCGGCAGGCCCAGCGACGAAAACATCGCAATCCCCATCAGCCCGCACAGGATTGGCGCGATTTTGCGCAGTCCGCCGAAGTCGTTCAGTCCACGCACGCCGCCACTGCGTTGTTCGATCATGCCCACGCACCAGAACAATGTCGCCGCCGTGAAGCCGTGATTGAACATTTGCAGGAACACGCCGTTCAGCGCCGCGGCTTTCTCCGTCGCGAACTCCGGACTGCTGGTGAATTTGGCGACGGCGAAAATCGCCAGCAGGCAATAGCCCAGGTGGTTGATGGAGGAGTAAGCGAAAGTGCGTTTCAGGTCGCGTTGCGCAAACGCGGCACAGGCGGAAAAAACGACCGTAATAACCGCCAGCGTGAGCAAAACATTTTGCACACGCGGCTCGCCGAGTTGCGCACTGAACAGCGGGAGGAAAATTCTCAGGAGGCCATAGACGCCCATCTTGGACATCAATCCGGTCAGCAACATCGTCACTCCGCAGGGCGCTTCCGCATACGCTGCCGGCAACCACGTGTGAAACGGCATGAGCGGCACTTTTACCGCGAAACCGAGCAGCACGCCGCCAAGGATGATCAGCGCGAGCTGATCGGCCGAGAGGTTGAACCATCCAAGTTTTGCCGATAACGCGCTTGCCAGCGCACCGCTGCGTCCCAGCTCCGCAAGCGCGGGAAAATCAAATTTGCCGGTGGCCAGATAAATGGCGAGGAACGCCAGTAACATCGCCACACTGCCGGCCATCGTGTAGAGGAAAAATTGGTTGGCGGCGGCAACCCGTCCCAGCCCGCCCCAAAGTCGCACCAGGAAAAACGCCGGGATCAAGCTCAGCTCCCAAAAGATGAACCAGTGAAAAAAGTTCAGCGCAGTGAACGTGCCGAACAATCCGGATTGCAGAAAGAGAATGAGCGCAAAGTAAAGATGCGCATTGCGCGTGGGTTGGGCATGTTTCACCGCGCCTTGGCTGGAAGAGGCGGCTTCCGCACCGTCTTCGGCTTCTTCCGGTGTTTCCGACGAGCGCGCCGTGTAATTCGTCCCTCCCAAACGCCACGACGCCAACATAGCCATTGGTGTAACTACGGCGGTGAGCATCACCAACAGCAACCCGAGGCCATCCACGCCAACGAAGTAGTTCACACTCAACGTCGTGATCCATTCGTGTTTCTCCACGAACTGGAGTTCGCCTGAAGCCGCATTAAAAACTCTCCACAGCCCCAGCGCCAATCCGAGCGAGAGCAAACTGGAAGCCAGCGCCACTTGACGCGCCAGCCGCTCTTGACGGCGCAGTCCAGCCACAGCAATTCCCGTCACGAGCGGCAGCAACGTGATGATGGTGAGAATGGGGAATTGGTTCATCGTGCCCCTCCCCAAACCAGGAACAGCACCAACGCCACCAGGCCGACGCCAATGATCCGCAAGTAATGTTGCACCTGGCCGTCCTGCCAGCGCGACATCCACTTGCCGCCGCGCGTCAAGCCAGCGCAGCTTCGGTCAAAACCGAGGTTGATCACCCATTCGTCAATGGCCCGGTTTACCCAGGAAAGCAACAGTGCGCCATAGGCAATGCAGGTCACCACCCCGCCCCAAACCCATTGATCCAAAAACGCGCAGGCACGCGCCGCCCAGGCGTTGAAGCGGATGACGGTCAATTCGTAAAGTTCGTCAATTCCGTATTTCTTCGCGAACCATTCATACATGCCCAACGGCAAGGCTTTTTCCAACAGGTCCGGTTCCTCCGCCGTCTTCCGTTGCACGTAACCGTAGAACGCAAGCCCAAATCCGACGCCAACAAAAACTGCGAGAGTGGAAAGCACCATCAGTTGGACGACATCGCGGGTGAAGCCTTCCGCTACTGCAGCGCCGAGGAACGATTGAAACCACGGCCACCACGGCGTGCCGATGGCCCCCAAAGCAACCACGCAAATGGCCAGCGCCACCAATGGCAACGTCATGACGCCGGGACTTTCGTGCGGTTCATGTTCCGCCCGAACGAGCACGAGTTCCGGCGTTTTCGCGGGGCGTGTTTCCCGGGCCGGATAGCCGCGGTAGTTACCCCAGAACACCAACGCCATTTGCCGCGTCATGTAAAAAGCGGTCAGCACCACGCCTGCAAAAGCGAGGTAAAACGGTCCGGAAGAAGGTGACCAGCCATGCGCCGCATGCAGGATGGCGTCCTTGCTCCAAAAGCCGGAAAAAAAGAACGGTACGCCCGCCAGCGCCATCATGCCAATGGCATAAGTGAAAAAGGTCACCGGCATGAACCGGCGCACTTCGCCCATCTTGCGGATGTCCTGCTCGCCATGACAGCCATGAATCACCGAGCCAGCGCCCATGAACAGCAGCGCCTTGAAAAACGCGTGCGTGATGAGATGAAACATACCGACCGCCACGCCGCCAACGCCCA
>MWDV01000037.1 GCA_002070715.1 Verrucomicrobia bacterium ADurb.Bin118 | reverse complement strand
ATACCCTATCTCGAACTATTCCGTGGCGTTCGGGAAAGCCTCCCGCGTTTATATCGCCACCAACCACTATGGAACTAACCTGATTGGCCCGATTCGACTTGCCAAGGAACCGCTGACCAACCGGGTGTTTGTTGTGTCGTCAACGTCCACCGGCATGTATCACGCCGCCACCATCAAAGGGCCGTGGACATACACGCCGGAAACGAACGCCGTCCACCTGAACCCACGCTCCGGCAATCGTTTCTACAAGCCCGTTCTTGGCGGGGCGTTGGCATGGAAGGAGGTCTGGTTTTGAACGCGACAACCTGCCCGAACTGCGGAGGCCCCATCACCATTTACACCACACACGAGCATTATCGGGCCGTGAGCGGGGAAGTCCGCACTTACCCGAAGTATCATTATCGTTGCAAGCCGTGCTTCAACGCCACGCGCCGTGAGTGGAGCCGCCGGTTTAACGAGCAGCGAAAGAACAAGGACTATTACATTCGGGACTTGCTATGCTTGCGAAAGCAGGCACAATTCGAGGTGCGGCCACCGTCGTTCTGGCCGCAATGGCTCGTGGAACTGAAACGCAAACATCTGGAACTGCAACGGATGCTCAACTGATGCCTGCCATTGACCAATTCCTGTTCTGCTGCGCTGGCGTTGCCGTTCTCTTTACGGGACTAATTCTGTATCACTACCTGAAACAATGAGAAGTTCAATCTGGAAACTGAACCAAATCCGAACGCAACGACTGCCGGAGTCCATCGAAGGATTGTTGTCCGTTCAACGCACGGAACTGTTCGCGGTGCAAACGGCCAATGTGGATGAACAACGGCGAAGCGCCATCGCGTGGGAATCCATACTTGACCGCCGGCACCCTGGTTGGCGGAAACGGATTGGCGACCTGTCCGAGTCCAGCATGACGCCTCGTGAGCATTGTTTTATCCACAATAACCGCCGCGTGTCTCTGGACTTCTACAAGAAGCTCAATCTCGCCCTTGAAGTGCTACGCTCGAAACCAGAGTCTGTCATCGAAATCGGCGCGGGTTGGGGGCAGGTCGGGCGCATCCTGTGGCACCTTGCCAAGGTCAAATACACCGTGATTGACCTGCCGGAAACGTTGCGCTGGCCCCGCGTGTTCCTGCACGCCGAAAACGTACCGGCCACCTTCCTGACCGACGCGGATTATCAGAACGCTGGCAAAGCCGATTGCCTGCTGAACTCGTCGTCGTTTGGTGAAATGCCGCGTGACACCGCCGCCGGGTATCTCCGGTATTTCAACTCATCCCGCGTGCGCCGAACCGTCCTGCTCAATCGGTTGTTGAACACCTACGACCCGTGGCTGGAAGCGCAGCGGGAGCATGAGTGCGGCTGGTATTTCTACGCTGACCCTACCGCCGCCGTGGAACGGTGGGAACTCGAACCCGACTTCACCACCATCCCAGGCGTCGAACTGCACGGTCATCACCGCGAACTGTTCCTGATTCTGCGCGAGGGCACGCCAACGCTGGATTCGATTGACGAGATTGCTTCCCAATCATGGACGGCGCACCGTTCCAACCGCGCCAGTTCACGCACCACGCATATCCTGACGCCGGATATGCGCGTCCTGCAAACCCTGTTGGAACATGCCCGCGTTCGGCCAACCGCACGCAGCCTTGAGTTGCTGCTGCAATATCTCGAAAGCATCAGCTTGCGCCATCCGTTCGAGGAAACCAGGTTCCTGCGCGATTTACAACGGCAGCTTGTTGGCTCAACCGACACATACGAACCGTTGGTTGCCAAACTCCAACGCGCTACAAGTCTCATCATACGTTGTTTGTTTTATTTACGTTATGCCTGAACAATCCGTAAAAACCAGTGGTGATTGGCTCCGTATCCTGTGCAACGAAGCCGCCGAGTGTGCCGCCGGTAGAACCGACCCGGGCCGCGTCAAAGCTCTCTGCCAACTGACCGATGCCGTGGTCAAGATTGCCCGCCTGCAACTCGAAGCCAACTCTGACGACAGTCGCGCCCGAGGCATCCAACTGCTGACCAACGTGCCTGACGATACCGAACTTGACCGCGCCACCGCTCGCATGGAGGAAATCTCCGAGGCCATCCGCATCGTTGAGAAGGCCGTGGACGACCCCAAAACCGACGAAGCCAAGTTGCCAGCGTTGCGCGGCAAACTGAACAATTTGCGGCAGGAACAGTTGAACTTGCGCCGCATCTTAGACAAACGACAATGAGCTCCTATTCAGAAAAACATGGCTGGCTGAACACGTTGCAGACCATTATCAGCGGTTTATCGGTTGCGGGCCTGGTTTGGTTGGGCAACACCGTGATTTGTCACGGCAAAAACCTTGCCGAGCACGGCGTTCAAATCCAGAACACCAGCTACCGTTTGAGCGCGATTGAATCGCGGGGCAGCGGTGCGCTGGCTGATTATGCCGCCGTTGCCAACAAACGACTGGACAAACTTGAGGCCACGGTGCAATCCCTTCAGGATATGCGCGTGGACGTGCAAACCATTCTCGTTCATATCGAGAACATGCGGCAGGCTCAGGCCCGCATGGAAAAGGCCCTTGAACAACGACACCCATGAACGCTCTTTGCCCTACCACAATCTTTTCAGCCTGTTTGCTGTTAACGGTCTTTGCGGTTGGGCTGTTGCTCGGTATGCGCCAGTCCATGCCGGATGACCAATCTAACCCCGACTGGCAATTCGAGGATGAACTAATGGCTAAACTTAGTGACCTGCAAAATGAACTGGAAGCGGTGAACGCGCAACTCAGCAAGGCGATTGGCGAAATCAATGGAAAGATTGATGAGCTAACCGACGCGCTGGACAACGTTGACCTGCCCGAGGAAGCCGAAACCGCTCTGGCCGAACTCAAGGCCAAGGCGCAGGCTCTGGACGACATCGTTCCCGACGCCGAACCCGAGGAACCGGAAGAACCCGAGGAGGAATGACCATGCGCCTGTGCCTGACTTTGTTCGGGCTGGCCTTCATCGGCAGCGGTTGTCTCATGGTGCCCAAGACTACCATCAGCGGCACTCTTGGCGGACAACCGTTTGCCTTGTCCAGTCCCAAGGATTCGACCTTGCAAGGGCTTGACCTCTCCGCCGACCCAGCCGGAAAGATGCACCTTCGCATTGAAAAGCTCGATGTGAAGATGAACCCGGATGTGGTCAGCATGAGCGGCAAGGCGCAGGTGGACATCATTAACGCCATCTCGGATGCGGTAGCCTCCGCCGCTGGCAAAGCCGCCGGAACCGCCGCTGCCACCGCCGTCACACCCTAACATCCCCCGCACGCCATGAGCTTGATGAACATTGCCGAGCAGAAGCCCTACTTTGGCGCCAACTACGACGTAGGCTACATCGGGTTCACCGTGACCAAGGCGAGCTTTGTCTCCGCCGGCATCAGTTGGTTCACCAAATGGGATGCCCTTCCCAAGGTGCCGCGCCCGACGCATTGCTTTATTGTCACCGGCGCGGATGAAACGGTTGAGGCGTTCCCACATGGCGTTGCGCGGGGCAATCTATCATCGAAACTGGCCGACAAGGACGTTGCCGTCCTGATTCGACGACCCCGCTACTATAACACGGAAATGGGCGAGCGCATCGCCCTGCACGCGGCGGAGTTTGTGGGCGAGAAATACGGCTATTGGCTGGTGGCCATGCACGCCGTAGCCGGTTCCATCGTGGGCCGGCTGTTCAGCACCCTGACCCGAGGCTGGTTCGAGCGGTTGGTCACGTCCATTGGCGACAAGAAACAACAACAGATGTGCTCTGAACCGTGCGCCCGCGTCCTGCAAATGGAGCCGCAACTCGAATTACTCGGCATCCTGCAAGACCCGGCCCGGACTATCACGCCCATCGAATTGTTCACTGACCCTTATTGCTTCGAGCCGCCTGAATACGCGGTGAAGTTGACCGGCGAGATTCAATCGTCAAAGTCCTGACACCTTTTTGCGCCACAGCATTGAACGGCGGGGAGAAATCCGCCGAGCCTCCGGTGGGTAACAAGGCTGCTGTGGCGTTTTTAATTTATGGTTGACGAAACCGCAACCCCGATTATTCTTAGACCAAACCCGAATGAGCGAACCAGCTAAAACCGCCAAAGATGCCCTCACCAAGGCCGCCGTCGGCAAGCGCATCGAACTCACCCAGGTCAAGCTGCCCATCTTTGCCCTGTGCCGCAAGCTGCAAGACCGGAGCCACAAATACAAGCGGCCCTTCTTCTCACCGCACCAACTCAAGACCCTGCTCCAGTGCATCGCGGATGGAACCCCGCAAGACCATGCCTGCCGCGTGGCCGGTATCACCAAGGCATCGTTCTACCAGTGGCGGAAGGCCAGCGTTGAGTTTGATGAAATCATTGAGATTGCCAAGGCCAACGGCATCGCCAAACGCCTCGGTATCATTCGGGACGCTTCTTCGCGGGATTGGCGGGCGGCGGCGTGGATGCTCGAACGCTGTCACCCCGCTCTGTTCGGCCCCGGCAAGCAGAGTGTCGAAGTGTCCAACAAAGGCAACCCACTTGCCAACATGGTCGCCGTTGTCCTGCCCAAGAAAACCGATTCATTAACCCATGCAAACGAAGTACGAGAGATTACAGAGAGGGCTGAAAGCCAAACGGACACCAACGGAGATTCGGCCTCAACCGGGGCCACAGACGAGCTTTCTCCAATCGAAAGCTGACATCGCCATCTTTGGCGGTGCCGCCGGCGGAGGCAAGTCCTACGCCCTGTTGCTCGAACCGTTCTATCACGTCACCAACCCCAAGTTCCGGTGCGTGGTGTTCCGCCGAACCGTCCCCATGATACGCCAGCCCGGCGGGTTATGGGACAGCAGCCGTGAGATTTATACCCGCCTCCGCGCCGAGGCCCGCGAGCAAACCCTTGAATGGCGGTTCCAATCCGGCGCCCTCATCAAGTTCGCCGGACTCGAACTCGAAGCCGACGCCTACGGCTGGCAGGGGAGCGAAATCGCCCTGCTCTGCTTCGATGAACTCACCCAGTTCACCGAACGCCAATTCTTCTACCTGCTGTCCCGCAACCGCTCCACCTGCGGCATCAAACCCTACGTCCGGGCCACCACTAACCCGGACTCGGATTCATGGCTCCGCTACTTCATCGAGTGGTGGCTTGACCCCGTCACCGGCCTGCCCATCCCCGAACGCGCCGGCGTGCTCCGCTACTTTGTCCGCATTGACAACGCTCTCACATGGGCGAACTCCGCGCAGGAACTCATCGCGCAGTTCGGCAACGACTCCGCCCCCAAAAGCGTCACGTTCATCCCCGCCAAGGTCACGGACAACAAACTCCTGCTCGAACGTGACCCGTCCTATATCGCCAATCTCAAGGCCCTCCCGCTCGTGGAACGGGAACGGCTCCTGAGCGGCAACTGGAACATCCGCGCCACCGGCGGCAACTTCTTCCGCCGCGAATGGTTCGGCCTCGTGGACAAGGTGCCGGATAACATCGTCGCCCGCGTCCGGTTCTGGGACAGGGCCGCTTCCGAACAGAAACCCGGCACCGACCCGGACGCCACCGTCGGACTGCTCATGTCCCGCGATTCCCAAGGCGTCTATTACATCGAGCACGTCGCCCGCATGTTTTGCACCCCGGGCAAGGTCACAGAGGCAATGGTTGCCTACGCCGCCCAGGATGGACGCAACACGACCGTCGCGTTCCACCAAGACCCGGCCAGTGCCGGTGTGTACGAGGCCCAGGTCACCAGCCGGGCGTTGGACGGCTACAACGTCCGCTTCGAGACTGCCTCGGGCAACAAGGAAACCCGCGCCAAACCCGTTAGCGCACAATCCGAGGCGGGCAACGTCAAGATGGTGCGCGGCGGGTGGAACGACGCCTTCCTGCGCGAGGTGGAAGCCTTCCCGGTCGCCCGCCACGATGACCAGGTTGACGCCCTGTCCGGTGCCCACGGATTCCTCTGCGCCAGCACCTCCTGCGGCTTCTCCTCCGCCGACGGTTTTGGGGGTGAAGAAAAAAATGAAATTATTGTTGACAACTTTGCGGAGTTAGGGCATTTATAGGGGTGATTATGTGAGTAATGGTCACATAACCGGAAACGAATTGAGACAACGAAACGGATAAAACGATGAACGAGCAAGAGATTGAACGCAGGTTGGTCGCCTTGGAAAAGACCGTTGAGAAACTCCGCAGTTCACTGTTCCCGCTGGCGAATGGTGACATGCCGCCCCCCAACATCAGCCGCATCACCAGCATCCAATGGTTGTGCGCCAACGAGTATGGCATCACCATCTCGGATATGCTGAGCCGGAGCCGGGAGGAGCTTTACGTCGTGCCGCGTATGCTGGCAATGTATCTGTCACGGCATCATGCCGGGGTCAGCTACACCGCGATTGCACGCCGGTTCGGGAAGAAGTGCCACGGCACGGTGATGCACGCGATTCGCAGCGTGTCCAGCAAGTGCGAGACGGACAAGAAGTTCCGAGCCATCAAAGACAAGCTGGCGGTGGAAATTGCCAGTTGGGAAAAGGACCCCATTGTTGACCTTGAAACCGAACCGAAAGCCTGAACCCATGAGTGCGATAGCCGACACCATCAAAACGACCCTGATAACGGATGTGGAAGTGGATTACCTGCTGCATCCCGGATGCGACGCCACCTACTACGACCCGCCGGAGCCGGAAACGGTTGAACTGCTGGCGGTGCGCGTGGGCGGCGCGGACATCCTGAGCAAGCTCAACGCCGAAGCCCGAGGCGACCTTGAGGACAGAATACTAACCTCGGCACAGAAACAGGATAAAGCAAATGAGTGAACCAACTAGAAAATAACCAGTCAAAGGAACGCCAACGATGACAGCCAAAATTGACCCGCGCTATGACCATGTTTGGTTCTGGCGCACGCGATTGCCGCACCGGAAAGGCCAGCCGTGCCGGGTTGTGGTGCGCGGCGGCATGAACAGCATCCTCGTGGAGTTCCCGGACGGCGAACGCTACTGCACCAGTCGCTACGCCGTGCGCAGAATGCGAGACTGAAACGAAAGGAAACGAAGAATGAAACCTACGTGTAAGAAACGGATATATCTCACGAAACAAAGCGGGCCGCGCACGAAATACGTGACGCCGGGGAGCATGTTAAGGGAGATTACCGAGCAAACACCACTGAAGCGTGAAGCAGAAATACTCAGAGCTTGCACACAATCCCGAACGGCAGGTTGGCGTATGATTAAAACCGGCGTCACGAGACTTGGCAACGGATGGATTCAGGATGGCGTGAAGTTTGTTGACTACGTTATTCCGCTAATCCCAAACCATGCCGCTGCCGGATTTGGCACGAGCATCGTCAGCCTGACAGAATCGCAGGCAGCTTTTGCGATTGAAATAGCACGGAAACGGTTGAAAGCCAATGCCGTCTTGAATGAACACGCTGTCATAACATCTTACCGATTATCACACGATGGCAATCGGTACGAAGTGTCAACTTTGGGTATGCTTGTATGCGGGGCTGGATTTATGCACCCGAAAGGACTGGACGGGAAAACGTGGGAAGAATGGTACTGCAAACGGATAGACAAGAAAGAATACTGACATGGACAAAATCACAATCAGAGCTAACGCCGGAAGGATTCTGGACGCGATGAGGGAACTTGAGATTCCGTTTCTCGGAATGTCACACCAGGTGTCTCCTTCCCTAGAATCCAAGTTGTTTGCTACTGTAAGGATTGATTTTGAGCGCCGCGATGACGGAACGAGCTATTTCAATATCAAACTCAAGTTTGGCGACGCCTTTCACCGGAGGATTGGAGGTTAAGGAATGAGCGTGCAACTTTACTTGGGTGACTGC
>MWDV01000036.1 GCA_002070715.1 Verrucomicrobia bacterium ADurb.Bin118 | reverse complement strand
CACCTCGTTGTCCTCAAACAAATCGCCGGCAATGACAAACGCATCCACTCCGCGGTCGCGTGCAACTTGGAGCGCACGCCGCAAAGTTTCAAATCGGACCCGCCGCAGTTCATCAGCCTTGTCACCGAACTGCTTGAAGCTTTTGCCAAGCTGCCAGTCAGCACTGTGGAGAAGTTTCACGACGCCATTACACAGGATTACCCAAGGCAATGCAAGCCGCGTTGGATATGGAGTGAGGTTCTTTTATCCTCCCGGCGTGGCTCATCGTCATAGGCACCCGCGGGGGGTCCCGCAACCAGTGCCCTGTGGCTGCTCCGGTCGCGCCGTTCCGCACCTCTGCCACCTGAGCGGCCTGCTCCTTCACCTGCTCGATTGCCTGGATTTGGCTTGAGCCGGACCAGTTCCATTGTTACCCGGCTCATTTTCCCTTTCAGTGGGTGCGCAGAATTTGGTTGAGGAACGCTGGGGATTTTACATTTTGAAGGCAACATGGCGCGCTACGTTTCTCTTCACAACATGCTGCGGCGGACCGGCTCGGCGCTGGGCGGATTCACCGATGTTCAACCGAACCCGGGGGAGGCCGGGGGATGCCAATGAAGCCTTACAAGTTACTCCTCAACGACGCCTTCATTCTGGGCATCATCCTGCTCAATGCGGTGGTCATTTTCATCAGCGGCTTTGGCATCGCTGAAAAGCCGTTGGACATCGTCGAGGCCCTGTTCACCCTCATTTTCGTTTTTGAAATTGGGCTGAAAATCCGGACCTACGGGGCGCCCGGCTATTTTGCCGAACATTGGAATAAATTTGATTTCATCGTGGTGCTGCTTTCGCTGCCCTCCCTGGCCATTCCCTTTGGCGGCGGCCAATTCCTGGGTACGAATATTTTCATGACGCTGCGTATCTTCCGCGTTTTCAAATCGTTCCGGATGATCAAGTATCTGCCCAACGCCAATTCCTTTGTCGTCTCCGTCCAGCGCGCTCTGCAGACGTCTTACATCATTTTCATTGGCTTTTTCGTGCTCATTTTCATCACGGCCCTCATCAGCGGCGCCTTTTTCCGGGAAGTTGCCCCGCAGTATTTCGGGAATCCGATGAGATCGTTATACACGATTTTTCAGCTATTTTCCGTGGAAGGCTGGTATGAAATCCCCAACGCCATCGCCCAGGAATCCAGTCCGACCGCCGCCTTTTTTGCCAAACTCTATTTCAGCGGTCTGTTGATGGTGGGCGGCATCATGGGGTTGTCGTTGGTCAACTCCATTTTCGTGGATGCCATGGTCAGCGACAACAACGACGACTTGGAAGCCGAAATCAAAAAACTGACCCAGCAGGTTCACTCGCTGGAACAGAAACTCGATCAATTCATCCAGACCAACGGCAGGGATGCGTAGTCCGCGGCCGGTTCGCGGGCGAATTCCAGGCGGAGGCTGGTTCGGTGGGGGAACTCTGGATTGAAGCGTCGAGCCGAATGTTGAATTCGGCATCGGATTGAAGCGCGAGCAAACCATCCGCCGGCACCGGGTTGCTCTGTTGCCGCCAGTCAATAGATGACAAAATTGTAACGTGTCCAATCGGTCGGTGTTTAGGTGCGTAGGGTCTATTGTTATTGAAAGAACGGCCAGAGTGGTCGTTCCGCAACAATGAAAGAGCAGAGGTCCATTATGAAACGCAGCAGCATTATTCTCTTGATCGCCGCCGGTTTATTCGCGGCTGGAAGCAGTATTGCCCAAAACGGGCCCGGCCCGCGCGGCAAGGGCTACGGAGGCCCGCCCCAGTCGGCCGAAGAACGCGCCGCCCGCCAGGCGGCCTGTCTCGAAAAGAACGGCGGCGTCTGCCCGCAAGGCGGCCCGCGCGCCGAATGTCCCGGTTGGGGTAAAGGCCGGGGGCAAGGGCAGGGCAAACAGTTGCGCTGGGGGGCCCGGGACGGCATGGGCCCGCGGGGCGGCACGGCCAATTGCCCGGTCAATCCCGGTCCGGCTCGAAAATAATCCGCGCCGATTATTCGACTGACGGGCGACCCAACGGGTCGCCCTTTTTTATTCCGCCGGGTGCGGCAGTTGCAGTTGAAATACAGTCCAGCCCGGAACGCTTTCCTGCAAAATAAGTTCCCCGCCGTGCGCCCGGACGATTTCGCGGGCCAGACTCAATCCCAAGCCGATCCCTTCCACCTCGCGCCCATCCGCCGCGGTCACCCGGTGAAAGCGGTCGAAAATTTTGGGTTGCTCCGCTGGGGCGATTCCAGAACCGGAGTTGCCCACCGTGAGGGTGATCCAGCCATTTTGCGTGGTCAGAGCCACGTGCACCCGCCCGTCCGGTGCGTTATATTTCACCGCGTTCACCAGCAAGTTGAAGCAGGCCGTATGCAGCAGGGCCCGGTCGGCGGACAGGGTGACGTCGGCGGGGAGTTCCGCTTCGAAGTGCAGTTTCGTTTCCTCGGCGAGGATTTTCGCATCCTCGATGATGCCTTGGAGCATTTCTGTGAGGTTGACCGGTTGGCGGACGAGAGGCAGCCGGCCCGCATCCGCTTGGGCGAGGAGCAGCAAGCTGCGGATGATTCGCTTCAATCGCTGCGTTTCCTCGAGCAACGCGCCGAAGGTTTGTTGTTCTTTGGAGCCGGGCACGGCGGCTTGCAACGCGTGCTCCAGTTCGCCCTGCATGACGGCGAGCGGGGTCTTGAGTTCGTGCGAGGCATCAGCGCTGAACCGGATGGCCTGGCGAAAGCTGGCTTCCAAGCGATCCATCATGCGGTTCAAAACCTGGATCACCCCGGCCATCTCTGGGTTGCCGCTGGGGATGGGAATGCGTTGATCCAAGCCGCTGGCGGTGACGCGGCCGGCGGTATCCACGATGGCGCGCAGCGGGGACAAGGCCCGGCCAGCGACGTGCCAGCCACCGAGTCCCACCAGCAGCAGGGCCATGGGAAGCACCAGCAGGAAGGCATTCCGCAGGCGGTTCAACTCGGCCCGCGGTCCAGCGAGATTCAGTCCGATCACCAGCGTGGTGTCTGCGGTGCCGAGAAAGCCAAGCCGCCATTCCGCTTGAGCGGTGCGGACGGTTTGGAACCGGGGAATTTTCGTGAAAGCAACCTGCCCCATGCCGCCCCGGGGTCCGAAGCCGCGCCCCATGCTGCCGGGACCACGGCGTGCCCCGCCGCCGAGGGTGACCGCCGAAGCATCATCCGCCAAGACACAGTCGAGTTGCGCGGGGTCCAGATCCGCAGGCCAGCCGGACGACGTGTGTTGGATCGTGCCGTCCGTGTCCTTGACGAGCAAGATGATCTGGTTCTCGTGGGGTTCGCCGAAGATGAATTTGAGCGCGTCGTCGAGCCGCTGGTAATTGCCGCGCGAACCAATCCAGCCCGGATGTCGCGCCCCGAGCGCGCGGATTTCCGTGTCCAGGCTCTCCAGCTTTTGTTGGCGGACCAGCCACCACGCCGTCCCACCAAAGGCGACCAGCACCAGCCCCGAGATGGCTGCGGAGTACAACGCGATTTTGAGACGGAAAGACAACGTCCTCATGGGGGCGGGGTGATGCGGTAGCCAACGCCCCGGATGGTTTCGATGAGTTTCCTGGACGCGCCTTCGTCCACTTTTTTGCGCAGGCGCTGGATGTAAACCTCCACGAGGTTGGTGCCGGGGTCGAAGTTGTAATCCCAGACTTGCTCGCAAATCTGCGCACGGGTGAGCACCCGCCCCGGCGAACGCATCAGACTTTCCAACAGCGCAAACTCGCGCACGGTCAGTTCAATCTTGCGTCCGGCCCGGAGGACTTCGCGGGTGAGCAGGTTCATGGTCAGGTCGGCGGTGGCCAGAATGCTCTGGTGCGCGCCCGCAGCGCGCCGCGTCACGACGTGCAGCCGGGCGATGAGTTCCTCGATAAAAAATGGTTTGGTGAGGTAATCGTCGGCCCCGAGATTCAAGCCTTCGAGCCGTTCGTTCAATTCGCCGCGCGCGGTCAGCAAGATGATGGGCACGCCAATTTTGCGCTCGCGCAGATTGCGCAGGATGCTCAAACCATCGCGCCCCGGCAGCATGATGTCGAGCACCAGCGCGTCGTAAGGGCGCGTGGTCGCCAGTGTGAAACCGTCGTCGCCACGGTGGCTCACCTCCACGATGAACCCCGCCGCCGCCAATCCCTTGCGGATGAACGAGGCGATTTTCTTTTCATCTTCGATGACCAGAATTTTCACGGCGAAAACCTGCTCCGCGGTTTCAAGGTAAGGGGGAGGCCGTCCGTTGCCCAGTCGAAAAGCCTTACGACACGGGCGCCGCCGTTGCCCGCCGCAACTGGCCGTCCTCCATCTCGTAAATACGGTCAAAAACATCCAGCGCACGGTGGTCGTGCGTAACGACGATGACCGCCGAACCGCGTTCGTGCGCCACTTTCCGGAACAATTCCATCAC
>MWDV01000035.1 GCA_002070715.1 Verrucomicrobia bacterium ADurb.Bin118 | reverse complement strand
ATGCTGCAGCGTGTGCGGCACGAGGATTCCACACTCTTTCGCCTGCCCGAGACTGCGTTGCGCAACGGCGTGCATACGACGATGCGAAATCAGGACTCCCGTGGCCTTCCCGCTTTGCGGGTCAATGGCGCGCAGGGTGACGCGGCCCGGAGTTTCGCTTTCGCTGGGCATGTGTCTGCAAGAATTTGCGCGCAGCTTTCACGCGCGGCATACGGAAGTCAAGCGCTTGTCACGCCTCAACAAAATCGTCCGTTATTTCCCGCCGTCCTTCCAGAATTGCCGGGCCAAGCCAGTCTGGAATTTACGTTATCGGGCAAGTTTGTGCTCCCGATGCCATGCCAAGTGCGTTGGTACAGGCCAATACTTGGGATCACTGGGCAAGAAAAGCCTGCGACCCTCAAAGTCGGCCAGTCGTTGACCCGCGACGCCTTCCTCCAAAAACTTCTCCCGATTCACAATGATTCGGAAGTCGTCCGTGATTGACCAAAGGCCACGATCAAATTGCCAGTGGGCGTTCTTACACAAGGCAAGTCCGTTGCGTGGATCGTTGTTACGGCTATCGCGGAACTCGTGGATGTGGGCAGCGTCCACGATGCTTTCCATCCTGTCCTTTCCCAGAGTAGTCATTCGGTAGCCGGTCAAAGCACACGCGTGCCGGTAAGCGACAATCACAACTTCGATTCGGAATCGCGCGTCGCGCCCGCGTTCCACCGGCGCCGTGTAAAGCGGCCCGGATTCCTTCAGCTTGCCTGGGGTCGGGATCGGCTGAAGACGGAACATAGTGCGGAAGGCAATGCGCTCATCGTCGGGGAAATACGGTGGTGTTTCGATGAGCACGCGTTTGGCTTTGTCGCGGAATATCGGATCGCGCAGGCAATCGAAAAACGCAGGATCAAAGCGGACTTTCGCGGTGAGATTACGGTGCGGCGACGGTTGACCGTCAGACATCAACGGCTGCCAGATACCAGAGGTCTTGAGGTGGTGAAACGGCAGCCGCAATTCGAGCGGTGGCCGCTTTCGGTCGGCGATGACGGAGTTGAACAGGCTGAAACGGAAAGCGAGGTCGGGCGACAGTGGCAATTCGAAGCCGGTAATCTCCCCACGGTCGGCCATTTCGAGGACGACCAAAAGCAGAAACGGTTTGTGCGGCGCCAGGTCGCCTCGCGAACGATCAATCTTGAGCGTCGCGAGTTTGTGCAATCAGTGTTCGCAATGAGGCAGCGCATTCATTGGCGGTCGGGCTTGCTCTTGGCCGACGAAAGTATCCAGAGATCCTTCACCAGAAACTGCTGGAAGTCACGGATTTGCTCTCGCAGGCGCTCATGCACCGCCATCTTGGGGCGCGGGTCAACGTAATAGACACCATTGAGTTTCTGCATGGCAACTGTGTACCCCAAGAAATGGTTGCTCTTGAAGGTCGAATTGACCCCAAAAATACTGTCCCCCTTCACGGCGCGTTGAACATCGTGGAGGAACACTGCTATCACCGGGATGTCCCGGCCCAGAAGCTTGTTCAGAAGGTATTTGTCCAAGAAGAGTTTGTCGATTCTGTCCTTGCTGGTGATTTTGACTGAGCCGACAACTTCGGAAGGATGAATGAACTTGGTTTCAGACGCAATGATGGCTTTGTCACGGGAGAACACCAAATCCAACTGATAGGTCATGTTGTAGCCGGGAAAGCCCGGAATCGGCAGCTTGATCGTGCGTGATTCGCAGTCAACGCCAACCTCTTGGATGATGAGTTTGACAAGCATCTCGAAAAGGTCGCCGACGCGCTTTCGGCATTGATTCGGATTTTCAAAAGAGTCGCCCACGCTCCCAATGACCTGCTGAATCGTGTAAACGACCTTGTTGATCTCCTTCGAGTCGATGTAGCGCTTGCAGCCTTTCCGCTCGGCGGCAGCAGCTTCGTATCGCTTCAGATCGGCGAGAAATTCGATAAAGCGCTCAAAAGCTGTCTTGAAGTCCGCGACCGATTCAATGAACAGACTTCGATTCAGCGGGCGGGTGATCTTGTGACCGTATTCCTCACCGTATTGATAGAACATGTAGTTCTGCGTGGTGGGTGAAACGATGGGGCGAGGAATGGTCCTTTGCACGAATCCAAGAAACTCACCGGTAATCGCCACATAGTCGTCGAGCCTCTTGAAAGCCGACCGATCCTGCACGCTTTCTTGGAGGTCGGCCAGTGAAGCGGGGCTATCGGATGGATTTTCTGCGCTTCGCATTTTCTTGGTCATATTGAATCCATTTCTCTACCGGCCAGTCCTCGACCAGTTCAATCCGGTGGGCAGCCCATCCAGAGTATTCGAAAGACGTGTCGCAACCTTTCCACTTTCGTTTTAGCTGCTCGGCTACCACGGCGGTCGTGCCCGAACCGAGAAAGGGATCAATGACCAAGTCTCCCGGATTTGACGAAGCCAAAACGAGCGACCGAACCAGTTCCTCCGGCTTCTGCGTGGGATGGGGAGTCTTTTCGTGCATCCCGTTACACGTAGTCGGGATTTCAATCACGTCCTTGGGCTTCGCGCCCTTTGGATGAGGATGCCAAAGCCTGCCCTTTGAGTCCTTCCCTTTTCCGTATTGGCTGGTCTCCGCTTGGGGGTGCTCCGGGTATTTTAACGTGTGGTTTCCATACGGGATACGCACATCGTCAACGTTGAACACAAACCGCGTGCTTTTCCTGAAGTGTAAGATGCTTTCGTGGGAACGTCCCCAGTCTACTCCCAAGTTGGCTTTGTTCTTGTAGTGCCACACCAACCACCGGCAGCCCTTAAAATAACGGGATGCCGGTAGTCTGAGATCGGCCAGAATTTCAGAGAAACCGCAGATGTACAGCGTGCCAGTCGGCCTTAAAACTCTGGCAGCTTGCTCAATCCATCGGATTGACCAGTCCACGTATTGTTGCTGCGACTCGAACGTATCCCACTCGGCCTTGTTAATGTTGTACGGAGGGTCAGCAAATACAAGGTCCACAGATTCGGAGTCGAACGTCTCCAGCCAAGCCAGCGCATCGCCAATCCAGATTTCCCCGTGTGGATGCGAGTAGAACAACACAGGGGATTTGTGGTCAATCTGCTCGGAGCGGTGTTGTGTGTACGCGCCCTTCACAACTGGCTGGCCGAAAAAAGTCGGGACTTCCTTCTGCCGGGCATACCCTTCCACCGGCTCTTTCACTCTCGAAGACTTCTTTTGCTTCTGTGGATATCTGATTGTTTTCACGGATTTCAAATTCAATTCATCCAAACCTTGTCGCGTTCGACGACGGTGCAGGTCCAGCAGCTGAAGCGGGAGTTGCCGCAACTCGGCGTGCTGGTATCAATCTGAATCGGACACTCACCGTTGGAGGCGCTGGCGTACAGTTTGTACAAAGCCCGGTTGTCGCCGCCCCACGGGTTCGGACGCTGGAGCAGGTAGGCCCAGACTTCCTCAGTGGTCAGGAATTCGATGGGGTTGGAGACCCAGACGCGCGGGAGGCCGGGGTGCCGGTTCAAGCCGTTGCGAGTGTCGCGAGCAGCCATAGTCTGGGCACGGCTGCTCGACTCGGCACGACGCGCGCCAAGGTGGAGAATCGCTTCATCCCAGTGACCAAGGCGCTGCTGCACGAATGCGGTTGCTGGATCAATTTTTAACCGTTGCGTACACCAACGAAAGACGCGGTTGGGCGGCGGATAGCCGCAGCCGATGATGTTAACCCAGAAGGATTGTTCGGGTGGCGGCTTGAGGAGATTGACCTCAATATTGAGGTTGTTTTCCTGGGAGAACCGGCGGATCCGGCTCAGGGTGGCTTCAATTGTATCCGCAATTACCGGAATCTCCACCCGAGTGTCAGTACAGAGAATCGAAACCGGCTTTTTCCGCCCAGCCTCCGGGATCCCGACCACGGTCTCGACAATGAGGGAAGCCACCAGCGTGCTATCCTTGCCACCACTAAAACCGACGAGCCACGGGCGCGGGTCGTCGAGGTAAAGCCGGCGCAGTGAGTCTTTGATTGCTTGATACTTCGTGGCCGCCATTTTGGCGCCATTATGCCGGGCCGCGACCTTCCCGCAAGCGCAAACGCCCGGCCCGCCCGTCAGAGTGGCGGTTATCTGGGTGTGCTTGGGAAAAGCGTGGGCGCCGGGTTTCTTATTGGGACGTCCGGGCGCGCAGTTTGGCGAAGCGTTCCGCCGCGTCCTGCCAGGCCGCCGCGGGCCGGGGTTCGAAGCAGGTGACCGCGCT
>MWDV01000034.1 GCA_002070715.1 Verrucomicrobia bacterium ADurb.Bin118 | reverse complement strand
GCCGCCACGGATGGTTCGCCGCCGGCTTCTGCCGCCCCACGGCGGGTCGGATCGGTACCACCGGGACTCGCACCCGCAGGGGGCGCCGGTCCAGTTCCCGCCATTGGAGTTTCACACCACCTCGCTCCAGTTGGATGCGCCCGTCCCGCAGCCGTCGCACCGTCACCTTCTGGCCCGCCAGTCCCAGCCCGGCCGTCGCCCGATCCAATTGATACCACCGGCCTTGGTAAACCACCGTCCAATCCCGTTGCACCACCCGCTCGACTTCCCAACTCAATGCCTCCTGCCACCCCCGCGGCACCGCTTGGTGTACATCCGCCGCACTGGCCGCCGGCACCTGGAATCTCTGATTGAGTTCGGGCAGATAGGTCTGCGCCAAATACGCGTTGGCCCTGCCCAGATCATCAATCCCGGCCAGCCGCAGCGCCTTCACCAACCGGTCTTGCAGCACGCCGTTCATCCGTTCCACCCGCCCTTTGGCTTGCGGACTGTTGGCCAGGATCAATTGCACCCCCAGTTTTTCCATCGCCCGCCCAAACTGGGTTTGGGGCCTTTTCCCGGCGATTTGCTCGGCAATGCTGCCCACTCCTTCACACCGATAGATGCTGTCCCGGTCCACATACAGGCTCTGGGGCAGCCCATACCTTCTGGCCCAGCCTTCCAGCATGTCGTAGCTGGCGTGTGTCGTCTCGGCTTCAAAGAACTGGGCCCACACCCGGTTGGTGGCATCATCCACCATCACCATCAGCACGCACGGCGCCCGTCGTCCCTCGAACCAGTCGTGGTGCGAACCGTCCAGTTGCACCATCGCCCCAAAGCAGGGTTTACGCTCCCGCCATTGCCGGTGGCGTTGCCGGCGGCGGCGCACGGTCCATCGCCCGGCGGCCAGCAGGAAGCGTCACAGATTGCTGCGAGACAAAAGGTTGTCACGCAGAGTCACGAAGCGATTGCGCAATTTGTCACTGCGGTTCGGAAGACCTGTTTCTGTAGGAAGGAGATGTTATTCCGGTCATGAAGATTTGGCAGTCGGTGACACTTTTGCTGATTTTCTTACTGGCGCGCGCCGATGGGGTGCAGGCGCAAACCAGCATTTTACCCGGAGTGACCTACTACGCCGGCCGCGAGTCACTCACAGGAAAACTAGCTTTTCTCGTGTCTCATGACGCCACGCTGGAAACAAACTCCGCAGCATCGGCATCTGTTTACGAGTTTGATTTATCGGAAAGCAAACTGCGGAAAGTAACCGATGCCCCCAAGGGACTGTTCATTCCTTCAAACGAGAGCGGCGTTTTCGGCGTGGTTTTCAGACCAGACAACTGGTATCACAGCGACGACACCAATGTCTTCGTTTACTCAGAGGCATTGCGACAGAGCCGCACTTTAACCCTCGACAGTCCGGTGAAAGAAATGCGTGTTCTCGCCGGACACGCTTTTATTGTAGTGGAACGCACAAGCGGCACTGGCCTTCTTGATTACGACATCGCTCGCGACGAAAAGCGGCAGATAGAATTCCCGGACGCCAGCAGATGGCAGTATCAGCACTACGACAAGATCCATGTCCCAAAGGGGCTGACGAATGTCCTCCACTTCTACTACCAGGGTTTCGGAAACCGGCTGGGAGCGGGCAAAGATTATCGAGACGGGTACTATAGTCTGGACGTTGCCACCGGCGATACCCGCTGGTTCGCCGAGTTGTTGGACGACAAGGATGATGAAATGTACAATTTTCGAACCGCAGACGGTCGTTACGTTTTTTTTGAAGGCCCTGACACTCCCGTCCGTGGATTCAAATTGGTGTCCTCTCCTTGGGATTTTCTGGAGACCGAAAATCAAGACCCCAAGGGGGAGAAGGTGAAGGTGCTCAAAGCGTTTTCAAAACTGTCGGTGCGCCTTGGCAATGCCTATATGCTGAGTCAAGTTTCCCCAGACGGACATTATGTGCTGGTGAGGTTGCAAGAACCCTCCGTGCCCAAGTCACCGACGCAGCCAGGGTGGATGAACACATATTTTCTGCTTGATGCGTCAAACGGTAAAACCAGGGTATTGCTGAAAGAAAAAGTTGAGCAAACGACTAAGGGTTCAATGTCTGCGGTTCGCTGGATTCGGTAATTTCATCAAAAATTAACGACCCGGCGTCCCACCAAACGGTGTGAAGGAATCTGGCTCGCCTGATAGTGTTTCCCTGTTGTTCCCTAGGGCGCGGAGCGGCGCCCCGGGCAGCGGGAGTGCCGCGACGGTTGCCGAAAGCGGCAGAGGACGGCCGCACTCCACGACGCTTCGCGTCCGCTGGCGCGCGGGATTCATGCGCCAGCTTTTGGAGTGCGCCTGTCCTCTGGCGCTTTCGGTCGCAGCATCAAGGGGAATTGGGGAGCGCCCTCGTCCCGGGGATAGTGGTGATTGGATTGTGCCTCTGGACGATGCCGCTCCTGACGGAGCTGGACAATTGTTTGCGGCTGTGACTACAGAGATGCCGCTCCTGACGGAGCTTTGGCGCCGGCCAATGCCGTGGTCGGGACGCCAACCGCGGCACCCGGGACGGGTGCGCTCCTTCAATCCCATCTGCGGACCAGTGCGGCCTTCGTAAATCCATCCGCACACCATTTTCCCTCCTCGCCTCCTTCTGGGAGGGACAGGTTCCACCCTGTCCCCAGTCCCCTTCCTCCTGCCGAAGCACCCTCGGCGCGGCATCTTTGCAGCCAACGCAGACCCTAACATTTTGAGCCCCGTCAGGGGCGGCATCGCTTTTTCTTTTACGCGGAAACGGACGGTTAACGTCCAAGCCATCGCCTAACCTCTTTCATCCACCGGTGACGCCGATGCACGCCGATGAAAAGCCGGAAAAAATCTGTGCAATCGGTGTCATCGGCGGATTCGTTTTCAAGCGGTTGCCGGCGACACGCCGGGCCGGCTTCTACGGGCCCAGTTGAATGCGATAAAACCGCCGGGCATGTTGGGCCGCCTTCGGGTCTTCCAATCGGAAGGGAACGGTGACCGGGGTATTGGTCAGAAGCGGCGTCCAATTCACCAAGTTCGAGGAAACCTGCACCAGGTAATCCGGTCCGATCTGCCCGGTAATGTTGCAGCCAAAGCGGCCGTTGCTCCAGGTGGGCGGATTGATGCCCGGCGGCACGACGGGATTAACCCGCACCACAAACGACTGCGTGGCGCTCAGGCTGGGCACCGCGTCGTCGGTGACGCGCAACTGGATGAAATTACTGGAGCCGGCCTGCGCCACAGCGGGCCGCCAGCCGAACACGCCGTTGGCGGCGCCCAGGGTCGCGCCCACCGGCGCGCTCAACAACGCATAGGTCAAGGTTTGCGGCGGTGTATCCGTATCCACCGCCGGCACGGCAAACGTCAACGGACTGCCCGGGTTCAACACCGCATGGGCGATGGCACCAATCTGCAGCGGTTGCGTGCGGGGCGGGAAATGATGCGGTTGATCCGGGCTGTTCCGGAGGCATTGCGTGTTCCGCGCTGGAGACCGGATTTCCTTGTCAGTCGGCGGCGCCAATTCTAAGGTCCCCTCGGTGAAACACCTTGAGCTGTGACATGATTGAGTTGATTCAGTTTCCGTGGAGTGCCTTCTGCCAGGTCCAGCGCCGCCTTCTTGAATTCTCCGGGAAACCGTTCCAGACGATTAACATCCCCAGCAACGACCGTTCGCTGGTCTGGAAACTGACCCGGCAACGTTATTACGGGGTGCCCGTCATCCGGGACGGACGGACGGTGGTGTTTGAAACGAGCGAAACCTCGCAGGTCATCGGCAAGTATCTGGACGACAAATTCGGGCTGGGCCTGTTTCCGCGCGAGTTGGACGGCCTGCAGACGATCCTGTGGCATTACATCGAGGGGGAGATCGAGGGCTGCACCTTCCGCCTGGCCGACCTGCACTGGCGCGAATTTGTGCCGCCGGCGGAGCAGTTGGATTTTCTGCGTTTCAAGGAACGCAAGTTTGGCGCCGGCTGCCTCGATCAATGGCGGCGGGACCGGAAACAATGGCAGCGGCAACTCGCCACGAAACTCCTGCCCTTCGAGGAAATGCTCATGCACCACCGGTTCCTGCTGGGGCCGCGGCCGCGGTTCGTGGACTTTGATCTGTTCGGCATACTGACCCATTACCTCACCGCGGGCCGGGGCCGGCTGCCCAACCGGCACACCCGCCTGCGGCATTGGTTGACCCGGATGCAACGCGTGAAAGCCTCC
>MWDV01000033.1 GCA_002070715.1 Verrucomicrobia bacterium ADurb.Bin118 | reverse complement strand
GATATGGTCGGCGGGCCTGGAGGCTCACCGCGACGCGGTGGGTACATTACGCCCTGCGGGGCGAACGAGAGGTGCGATCATGGAAGTATCGATCTGGCGTGAGGCGGTAGGCCAGGCCGAGGCCTGGTTCGGCGTGGACCCAACCGACTTTGAGCCCCAGTCGTATTACGACCGAGCCCGGGGATGCCTGATGGGAGTGCCTGAGGATGCTCGGGTTATCACACGGGTGGATGTGGATACGGATGGCTTCAAGATCGTGGGAATCATATCCAAGCGGGTGTTTCCCGAACCCGTGGAGGAGGAGATCAAAGATTACACGTTTCATGGGAGTGAGTTGATTGAGGCGGGGCAACCACTGCACGAAGATCTTTTCTATTACTTGGTGGAGGCCCTGCGCGCACAGGGATATACCTTGTGCGCCTGCAATAAGACGGTGGTTCCCGACAGGCCACCGTACCCGGTTTATTGCGCTGCCTGTGTCCCGTGCGAGGCGCAGGCCTAGACCCTCTTGGCCCCCGACCATTGCGGTGACATCACCCATATGGTCGGCGGGCCCGGAGGCCTGCCGGACCCCGGCAGGTACTTTCAAAAAGAGGTGCTATGATGACTGCAAAAGAATGGTGGGAATTCGGTTACAAAACGATATTTCGGAATGGTATGGTGTATCTTTATCGTCCGTTGAGCGGGGTGGTCATTTCCACCCCAATCGATGGCGGAAAATGGCAGTGCTTTGATGATGTAAACCGAAGACCTTGGCATAAGCATCCGCAGGGGATCGATGAGTTTTCTGAGTCGATGCGGAAGTATTTCCAGCACGTTGCCTGCGAATGCTATTGCGGCCAGGGCATCGATCTGTGCGATTTGTGCGCCGGTCGCGTTTGTGTGGAAGCCTAGGCTTATCCGGCCCCCCATTCCCCGCTCTTCGCACCTCCGGGGGGTGGGGGGCCATCCTATTCCGAAGGAGGAACCATGAAACAGATCATCATCGGCTTTGACGCCCGCGGGGAACGCGCCGTGGGCGCCGGAGAAACCCGGGAACAGATTGAGGCGGTCCAAAGCTATGTCTGCGCAATTCTCGACGCGGACGGGGATCCGCTCACCTGGGCGGATTTCCATGACCCGGACAATCCGCGCAGTGTCCTCCAAAGCCTTGTCTCGGACCGTAAGCGGAGGATAGACCAGGGCAAGACGATGGCCGACCGGCCGCCGTTCGCGGTGGTGACCGTCGAGGGGAGACGCGCCATCCGCTTCGAGTTCTACGAGGGGCATGACGCCTTGGCCTGCGTCCACGATCTGCGGGCGCGGGAATACCGCGGCATGGGGATGTCGCTCTACCTGGACCGCGACCCCCAAGCCTACGATCCCATCGAGTACCTGCGGGAGAGGGGTATGATCCCCGCGGGGATGGAGGCAGCCGTCAAGGCGTTCATGGAAAAGATTAACCAGGAATCCACGCGCCCCCCGGCGGAAATCAGCACGACACGCCGGCGGATCATGGAGATCCTTGCTGCGGAAGGCGGGCAGACCTGGCAGTACCGCATCCAGGAGGCGAGCGGCGTCAAGTCTGGGAACCTGGCCACGAAACTGCGGGCGATGATGCTGGGTGGATTGATTGAGGAGATCCCGGATCCCGAGCCGGGCGGGAAGCCGCGGCGTTGGTACCGGCTGACGGAGCGGGGCAGGGGAGCGTTGGCGGAACCGCCGCCGCAGCCAAAGCCTTGCGCGTGAAAAGAACCCCCGGGTGACCGGGGGTTTTTCGTTTAAAAAGCAGAACCCGCCTCCGAAGAGACGGGTTCCGATCTCCACCTACCCGTGGTAGGCGAGTCTAACGCGGCCCAGGCCCAAGCCTTCAAGCGCCGTCCGGTTCCCGGACAGAACGAAGGTATCTCGCCAGCCTGGGCCGCTTGTGGCCGGTTCCGGGCCAGTCTTCCCGGCGTCCCGGTTATACTGGTGGTTCCCGCGCAAACCGGCCCCCAACACTTTGGGGCGGGATGGACTAGGAGCCTCCTATAAAGACGGCTCACACGGACGCGCCCGACCTTCATCCACCCCGCCCCGCTATGGGAATGAAGGGGCGTGAGTATAGGGCGACCTCCTGTCATCCACACGGCATGGAGCCGAATTTCGCTCACGTCACCGCCCATAAAACCCGCCGAAGTACGCATGCCTGGAATCGAACGTGTAAGGAATCCTTACCAGTTCATCCGGTAGAGGCGCGGCGGGTCTTTTCTTTATGAGCCGGCGGGGGGACTCGAACCCCCGGCCTGACGATTACAAGTCGCCTGCTCTTCCGGCTGAGCTACGCCGGCCTGATCCTGATATTTCCGTACCGGAGCGCATTCTTCCCGCGCCCACCGCAGCAGGCAGAGGGCGTCGGCGTGGTTGTCGTCCACGATGGCGGCGTGAGAAAAGAAGCGCTGCGCCGCGCCCATCATGTCATCCTTGTTAGCCCGCCCGCTGCCCGTTGAAAATTTCTTGAGCGTGCCCACGGGGCAGCCGCGGAACTCAATGGCATGATCTTCGCCAAAGCTTTGAATGATGGCGATAATCCCGCCGTAGATATGCGCGGCGTGAGTGCCGAGGTGGCGGTGAACCTCTTCGTACACGATCAGATCGAGCGGCAGCAGTTCTTCCAGGTGGCGCCGCAGGCGGACAAACCGCATCCCGCCGGACTCGTGGCGCTGGACGGCGAGATCCCAGACGCCGGATTCATCGGCGCCCATGGCCCACCCGCATTTGGTTCCCGGATCAATCGCAAGAATACGCATTGTTTGTCCCTCAACCAAAGCCTAGCCTAGAACGGCAGATCATCATCCGGCGACACGGGTGGCTCGAACGTTCCCTGCGCGGGGGCGGGGGCGCCGTTGGCGGCGTGTGCTACCTCGCCCGTCTTGGCGGCGGCTTCGAGGAAGGTGAAGTTGTCCACCTGGACGCCATAGCTGGAACGTTTCTCGCCTTCCTTGGTTTCCCACCGTTCCTGTTGCAGGGTGCCTTCGATGGCCAGTTTGTGGCCCTTTTTGACGTACTGGCAGATGATTTCCGCCTGCTTGCGCCAGGCGGTGCAGTTGATGAAGTCCGTCTCTTTTTCCCCGGCCGCGTTTTTAAAGCGCCTGTCCACGGCGAGGGTGAACTTGCAAAGACTGATGTCGTTGGACAGGGTCTTGAGTTCGGGATCGGCGGTGAGCCGGCCGATGAGGATGATGCGGTTGAACATGGGTGGGTTCCTTTCGTTAGTTGGATTCCCTCAACTTGGATTTGAACGCCCGTTGCACGCACTGGCGGCAGACGTCCTTGGTGGCGAGGCGGAACAGTCTCATGGCTTCGCGCCCGCATTGGGGGCAGGTGCCGCACCGGACAGGGTGGTTGAGCACGATACGCATGGTGCGCAGGTAAAGTTGTGCTTCAGGATCCATATTCGGCCTTCCATTTTTCCCGCCGGGCCAGCACGGTGGCGATCCAGCGTTTGTAATCCTCAATAGGGATGTGCTGGAGGGTGGATTGCAGTTCATCCCGCAGGCAGCGGGGGCATAGATCGACGCGCTCGGTGACTTCCTCGGTGCGCCCGGTGGGCGGGTACGTGGCGCCGGTGGGGACGAGCATGGGTTCGGTACCGCGGGCCTCTTTGCCGCAGATATCGCAGAATGTGATCTCAATCCGCAAAGCCTTCCTCGCTTTCTTCATACGCGAACCGGATGGCGGCGGGCGGGGCGGGGACTTGCACGGCGCCGGTGAAGGG
>MWDV01000032.1 GCA_002070715.1 Verrucomicrobia bacterium ADurb.Bin118 | reverse complement strand
AGGGTGGTGAACTCGAATGTAGACTACTGGAAGAGCTGGCTGCACAACCGCCTCACAACAGCCGTAGGAGAGCCCGGCGCCCTCACGTTGTACGGTGTATCGCAGTTTCGCGATCACATGCCCCTGGCCAAACATTTCACGTCCGAACGCCAGTACGAAGAATTTGTAGCAGGGAAGGGCCACGTGACGCGGTGGGAGAAGCTACACCGGAACAACCACTGGCTGGACGTATTCCAAAATTGCTGTTGTGCGGCACACATTGCAGGGATTCGACTGCAGCCCGGGAAGGGGCCTGGCCCGGTGGCACCGGTGGAGGTGGTCAGCGATTACGCAGAGGCTCGTGAAACGTCGGGGAGGCGTTCAGGTGATGGGTGGCTGATAGGACGGTAACGAGTAACAACCAAGGAAGGGAGCAGGAGTAGCGGTATGGAGGAAAAGAAACAGCGTCGGAAACGTATCATGCGGACCGAGGATCCCCCGGTGCAGGTTATGCGCCCAAAGGTGCAAACACTGGAGGATGACATGGCTGAGGTGGACCAGAAGATTGTGGCGCTCGAAAAGGCTAGGGAAGAACTCAAGGCCGCGCATGACCGGATTCTGTCGGCACAATGCGCGCGCGACGAACAGCGGGCTATCGAGCGGCGTTGCTTCTGGCCGAAAAGCCAACCGTTTCCGGATGCCTTCGTGAAGGTTAAGCGTGATCCCGTGCCGTGCCCGAAGTGCCGGCGCATCCGAATGGATGACAGCGGATACGCAACCGTGTGCACCACGAGCGGTGATACTGTCGCGTGGTTTCGGTGCAAAAGTTGTGGCCACCGGTTCAAGCTGCCGGTGAAAGAGACTCATTACAAGTTGTAATTCCGACTTTTACAACTTGTAATCAAGGGGGTTGACGAAGAGGAATACCAAGGGTACAAGGGACCTAACGCGCATCAGTGCGTGCGCCAGGCCCGGGTCCGGTATACCGGCTGGACTCGGGCCGTATCTTTTTACGGGTCGCCGCGCGAAGGAGTGAGATGAGCGCAGTCAGTGATATGCAGACGCTATTGGACGCCGCCTCAACCGCTGTCGGGGACGGCGATTGGGCGACCGCCCGCACAAAGCTGCTGCAGGCGCGGTTTAAGTTTGCGGCGATTCCGACGCAGACCCGGTCCGAGGTCGCGTACATGCAGTGGGAAGATCGGTTGCGGGAACTGGCGGTGGCGCTCGACGAGGCAGAAGCGGCCGCCGGCCGCGCATCGGACCGGCGGCGCCTGGGCCGCATGACCACGGGGTATTAGCGTGCGCAAAAGCGGAAACTGGTATCAGAGAGCTATCGAGGGCGGGTTGCGGCTGTTTTCGCCGCGCCGCGCCGCGACGATGCAGCACCTGCGGTTGATGGAAACCGATGCGGACTATCGTGACAGCGTGCTGGCGCTCATGCGGCTGCAGGGATACCGGGCGGCGCGAAAGGGGACGAACAATACGCCCTGGGTAGATTCCGGGCGATCCGCGGATGCGGAGGTGTTGGGAGACCTGCCGGCGCTGCGCTCCCGGGCGCGCATGCTGAATCGCGATGACGCGATTGGCAGCGGGATCAGCGGGTCATTCGTGAATAACGTCATCGGCACCGGCATGGTGCCCCAGGCCCGTACGGAAAACGAAGAAAAGAACCGCCGGCTTGAGTTGGTGTGGGCGGAACGGGCCCTGCTTCTGGACCCGGTGGATATGCTCCCCCACGGGCAGGGGCAGCGCCTCGTTTTCCGCAAATGGTTCGAGGATGGGGAGGTTCTGCGCAAGGCCGCAAAAGCGAACCCACAAGAGCCTGTGTGGTTTGAAACGGTCGAGGCGGATCGGTTGGGCACGCCGCGCGAACATCTGGCCAATCCGCGATTCCGCGACGGTGTTGAGCGAGACGAATACGGTCGGGTAGTAGCGTACTGGTTGCTGAAAGGCCATCCCGGGGACCTGATGGGCGGCCCGGTGATGCGCGACACAAGCCAGTTTGTACGCGTCACCCCAGCCATGTGCAAGCACTTGAAGACCATTGAGCGGCCTGGGCAGAGCCGCGGCGTACCGGCGTTTCATGCGGTGTTGCAGGATTTGCGCGACCTCGACCTCCTGATCGTCGCGTGCCTGAAACGTGTGCAGATTGCGGCGTGTCTAAGCGTGTTCATCAAAACCTTGAATCCCATCGACAACGTGCTGGACACGACGGCAAAGAAGTACGGGTACGTGCTGGATCAGGAAATCACGCCGGGGATGATCTTCAAGCTCTACCCGGATGAAGAGATTCAGACGCTCATTCCAAACTTCCCTGTGCCTGAACTTGAGCCTTTCATGGTGATGCTGGCCCGGCGCATCGGGGCCGCCCTCGGCGTGAGCTGGCAGGTGGTGCTGAAAGACTTCTCCAAATCGACGTACTCAAGCGCGCGGACGGATCTACTCGAAAGCCGCCAGGTGTACGCCGTGTTCCAGGCCGCCTACATCTCGCAGTGTCTGAATTGGGAATGGCAGACGGTCATGGATGACGCGGCCCTGCGAGGTGATTCCCGGTTGCAGGGCATTACGCCGGAAGAACGCCGGGCGGTGCACTGGATCCCTAACGGGTGGAAATGGGTGGACCCGGTCAAAGAGGCTGCCGGCGCGCAGCTCGAGCTCGAGATGGGAACACAGACCCTCCGGGATCTCTGTGCGGAGAAGGGCAGGGACTGGGAAGAACAGTTGCGCCAGCGCCTGCGCGAAGAGGCGCGGGAGGCGGAACTGCGAAAGGAAATGGGCCTGGCGGTTAAGACGGCGGGTACGCAGGAGAGCGCGGCGCGCACGATTGCCCTATTGGCCGCTGCGCGGGATGAGGAGGTTGTCGCGTGAGTAACGAGATCGTCATGGAGCGCGCTTTGCTCGACCGGATTGAGCGGCGCGAGATCAACGTTGATGAGCGGTGGGTTGAGTTTGTGGCGGCCACCGAGACCGGCGTCGAGACCTGGAGCGGCCGCCAGTATCTCCGCATTTCCGGGGTGGTGCTGAAACGGTTCAAAAAAAATCCGGTGATCCTCGACTCCCACAACCGATGGGAGGCGGGCGCGGTGATTGGCCGCGGGGACGTGCGCGTTGAAGGCCGCGAGCTGATCGTGCGCGTGCACTTCGCGGAGACGGATCGCGCGGAAACGATCTGGCAGCTCGTGAAGGGCGGGTTTATCAACGCCGTTTCGGTGGGGTTCATTCCGGACCGCAAAAACATTGTGGAACTTGCCGAGGGGGAAACGGACGGTGACGGGGACAGCGCGATCAAGGGGCCGGCGGTCGTGATCAAGCGGTGGGAACTGTTCGAAATCTCGATCGTGCCGGTGCCGGCAGATGCCGAGGCGGTGCGGCGTTCGTTCCTGGAGGGGCGAGATCAGACCATGGATACGCAAATTGAGGCTACCGTGCGGCGTGTGCTGCAGACCGCCGCGTTGGATGTAACGGAAGAACCAGAGGAGGAAGTGACCGTGGGCACAAACAAACAGCAGGATGCCGCGGCGGGCCACACGGAGGCGCGTGCGGCCGCGGCAACGGAGACTCAGGCGGAGAATATGGCGGCCGTGATTCCCGAAGA
>MWDV01000031.1 GCA_002070715.1 Verrucomicrobia bacterium ADurb.Bin118 | reverse complement strand
AATTTCACATGTTAGTGGACAAGGGGCGTCTTTCTCTGGCCATTGCACCGGAGGTTTGGATAACCCGATGCGAGAAACTTTCCGTTCTCCAGTTTGAGCCGGTGAACAACGATATCGCCAGAATCTCCGTGACGGAATGCGCCGCCCTGCATGCGGATCCGGCTGATCGCATCATTGTGGCGACCGCTCTTTATCTGGGGGCCTCGGTGGTCACGCGAGACGAAAAGATCCGCGCCAGTAGCGTGGTCCGATGCATCTGGTAGGGCCAGTAAGATTTTCAGCCGCGGGGTCAAGCCATCGTGGGCGCCATGCTTTGTCGCCGCTGCGGCCAGGCTGGTGGGATATCGATCTGGCGGATGTCGAGATCAGAAAACCCTGACAAAGTCGGAGATTCGTGAGAACTCAGGACATTAACACGATACCCGCTGGGACCCCGATAATGAATATGGCTGCACTTCAAGATTGGCTTCGGATCAACCTGCTCCTGGCCGTACTGTGTTTGACCGGTTGTGCAACCTCTTTAAGGCCTGAAATTCCCAGGGTCTCCAGCCCCGCCCTCAATATTGCCGTTGCCGATGTTGACCCCTTGGGCATGTCAAAAGAAGAAGCTCTGACTTTAACCGAAAATCTGAGAAGCGCCTTGGTGCAATCGGAACGCTTTCAAGTGGTCAGTCGTGCGGACATGCAAAAGATTTTGAAGGAACAGGAATTTCAAAGATCCGATGCCTGTAATGACACGCAATGTCTGGTAGAAATGGGCAAAGCCCTGGCCGTCCAAAAAATTGTGGGGGGGTCGGCGGGACAAGCGGGTGGCGTATATAGTCTTACCCTTCGAGTGGTCGATGTGGAGACGGGCAAGATCGAAGCGACCGTTTTTAAAGACATTGAAAATGTAAGAGATTTGCTCTCCTCCATTCGGGACTTGGGCCGGCAATTGGCTGATATGTATGGTCGCTGAACAGGGGGGCTTCCGGGGAGGGCGTCACGCCGAGGGGGATTGCGAGATCAACCCAGGAGTTCAACGCGGGGCAGGGAGCGGGTGGCCTTTTCGAAAGTCGCGATTCGGTCGGCCTGGCCGCGCAGATAGTGTTCGTGAATGAGGCGATCCACAAAACCCGGCTTGGCGGTTGCCAAACCCGGCAGGGTCAGGACACCCGCGACGACGCCATCGGCCTCAAATTCGCCGCTGGTTAGCAAGAGCGATAAATGTTTCAGCGCGTCAGCCTTGGATACCTTGAAATGATGTTGCAGCGCGAAATAAGCCTCGCTGACCACCAGGTCGGAGATGATCAAGCGGGTCTTCTGGGCCTTGGCTTTCAGCACCCATTCAAGGGCCACTTGGGCTTGGGCGTCCGGTTCTCCGGTCAGGAGTCGCAGTACCACGGAGGTGTCCAGTCCGATTTTCATGGGGAGGAATCCCTTTCCGTGCGGCCCCGCGCGATACTTTTACGGATGGCCGCCAAATCATATCGTCCCTGCGCATGGGGGGCATATTTGCGGAGCGAACCAAACCATGGCGGCGGATGAGGATGGACTTTCTCCGAAATCGAAATGTCGACGAGGGGTGCGTGGTCGGAGAGCTCCACCCAATTTTGAAAGAGGGCGATGGCGACTTCGCGGACCGCGCAGCCTTCGAGGGCGCTTTTAGCTTTTACCCGCCGATAGAGGTCGTCCGGGATTTCAAGGGTGGCTTTCATGTTTGCCTTATACCTGTATTCCTGTATGGCTGTCAATGAGCATGATGCTTGGGAGAACCGATTGCGCTGTGAGCGTAGGCGCATGGCGATTGGGCGAGCGCGGCGCCCGGGAAACGCGTTCCCCCAGGCGGGCGTCGGAAGTGCCCCTATTTTAAAGGTGCGCGGAGGCTCGGAACCCAAAAAGACGAAATTTTCGACCACATTCCACTTGACGCGGGTATCTATTGCGATGTAAGATGCCCGCCATGAACCTGTATACCACCGATCCGCTGTTTGCCTGGAACCGGCTGGATGATTCGCCGGACCTGCGCTGTATCGAAACGTTTTTTCGATTATTGCCCGATGCACGGTTGCTGGACGCCTTACAACACAACCGGGGAAAAGGCCGCAACGAGTATCCGGTGCGGGTGCTCTGGTATTGCGCGGTGCTTCAACCGTTGCTACGTCACACCACCATGGAACAGACCTTGGCCGAGTTGCGGCGCAACGCCGATCTGCGTCGGCTCGGGGGAATGGAGCATGCGGAAGCCGTACCGCGTTCCTGGAATATGAGTCGGTTTCTCACGGCCTTGGGGCAAACCCCTTTTGACTCCTTGCTGCGAGATGTATTTAATCGAATGGTGCAACGGTTGGGCGGCGCCGTCTCCACCTTGGGGCAGGAAACCGCGGGGGACGCCACCCACTTGAGTGCCCGCCGGGCCCGGGGAAAGATCAACGCTCAAGGGATCCAGCCGGATGGCGGACGGAAAGAGTACACCGGAGAGGACGGCAAAGTCGAACGGGTATTGGAATGGTTCGGCTACAAACTGCATTTGCTGTGCGACACCCGGCATGAAGTCGTTTTATCCTACACCGTTACGCCCGCCTCCCGCACCGACAATGAGGCCCTACCGGAAGTTGTTCGAATCGCCAAAGCCAATCTCCCCAACCCCCGCATCGATACCTTGGCTTATGACAAAGCGTGCGACGACGAAGCCATCCATCGCCTCCTGGCCCAGGAAGGCATCCGGCCCCTGATTCAGACCCGGACCATGTGGAAAGAAGAACCCGAACGCCCCTTGGAAAAAGCGGGGATTGGAAACGTCGTCTACGACGAAGCCGGCACCATCTACTGTTATGACATGGTCAGCGATCCCCCCGTGCGGCACCGCATGGCCTACATCGGCCACGAACCCGCCCGCAGAACCCTCAAGTACCGTTGCCCGGCAGAACATGAAAGCTGGCGCTGTGCCTGTAGCGCGCGCTGCAATGCGGGCAAGCGCTATGGCATGACCGTGCGCGTCAAACAAGAGTTGGACCTGCGGCGGTTCCCCCCTATCCCTCGCGCGACCAAACTCTTCGAACGGCGATACAAAGGCCGTTCTGCCTGCGAACGGGTGAACGCCCGACTGAAACTTTACTGGGGCGCCGATGACGGAAATCTCGCCGGCGGATATAACTTCATGGCGCGCATCGGACTGGTCTTGGTCGTCCATATCGGTCTGGCCTCCGTTTTGGCCAAGACTCAGCGCCGGGACCCCGGAAAACTCGGCCTGACACGCCTTTCGCCGATCGCGCGCGCCTTGGCCACCGGGTAGCCTGGTCGCTCATTGCGCGTATCGTCCCTCCCCAACACGGCGGAGCGGATGAACTCTGCCTCCCGCTGATGGCGAAATCAAAATTTTGAGCTCAGGGCAGCTTCAGGCCTCCGCCTTCACCTCAATTAGGGGCGTTTCCGAAGCCTTTCGCCTGAGAAAACGCGTTTCCCGGGCGCCGCGCTCGCCCAATCGCCATGCGCCTACGCTCACAGCGCAAACGCCTCC
>MWDV01000030.1 GCA_002070715.1 Verrucomicrobia bacterium ADurb.Bin118 | reverse complement strand
TGTTGTTTGGCGACGCCAAGGCGTCCTTGCAGGCGTTGGTGAGTGAGTTCAAAGGCGTTTGACCGGGGGACGACGAAAAGATCACCTTTCCGGGCGCTAGGCCATCCACACTCTAAACCTGAACCCGCGCGTGGTTCCGCCGTGCCGACCAGGTTATCGGGCCAGTCGGAAGAACTGGGTGTTGCCGCTGAGAGGCAAACGCACCAGTTGCAGTTCTCCCACTACTTGAACGGTTGCGTTGACGTCGCTCCATTGTGGCGCGCTCAAGTCGTCGGTGCTTTGCACGACGAACCCGGTGACGGACGCCGGCCAGCTCAACACAATTTCGTTGCCTTCGCGCTGGATGTTCAAGGTCACCTCCACAGGCTTGCAATCTTCCAGCGGATTAACTCCCGCCAGCGGACCGCACGGACGGATGACACCGTAACGCACCTGGGTTACGGCGATTTTAGCCGGAATACCATTTGCGTCTTGCACGATGAAACGCGCTGCCGCTTGCGGAGATTCATTGACGCCGGTGAAATTCATGTCATTGATTTCCCAATAGGCCTGCTTCCAAGTATCGCTGCCTTGCAAGGTGACGTAGTAACTTTCCGGAGTGTAACCAAAAGCCAAGATACCGTTCTTCATGGTGCGGTAAACTTCCGGCCGGATCCGCGCACCGACCAGGGCTGGATCGTCATAATAGGTGATGCAGATGGCCAGATGCGCGTTGGGTTGGGAACTGGGGCCGAAGATTTCATCGGTGATTTTGAAGTTTAGGAATTCATGCCGGAAGCCGGGTGTGCCTTCATCGCGCGCGGGATAAACGGCCAAACGGCGATCGGTGGCGGGGCCAACCTCGGCCTCGATCATTTCCTGGTCGCCGCCGCTGGTGCCCAGGGCCAATCCGTCGCTGATCCCTTGCGCCAGGTCCAGTTCGGCGTAGTTACCGTAGCGTTCCGTGCAGATATTCGGATCTTCATAGCAATCCGCCAGCGGGTCTTGTCCAGCCAAGGGGTGATCGCCGGTGCGCAGCACGGCGAGTTGCACGGACGACACAAAAACCTGTCCGTTTTCCGAAACGAAACGCGGGCCCGCCGTGTGCGTAGGCGCGGCATTGACGCCATAGAGATTCACGCTGGGGATCGTCCATGACCGTCGAATCCATTCGCCGGTGCCTTCCAAAAGTTGTCGTTGTTCCGCCGGAAAAAATGCGACACCACCAGAAGCATCAGTCGCATAAGCGTCCGGACCAAAGCGAACATCGTAACCGGCGAAACTGGGATCGTCATAAAATTCCACGCACACTTTGACCGTGTGCGGGTCGTTGCACGGCAGCCCGAGGTAGTTGTCGGTGATGCCGAAATTCAGGAACGTGCCCTGCGGCCGCACAGCACGACGCTGATCGCCCGTCGGGCCAACACCATCCTGGTATTCCACAGTCTGATCACCGCGATCAATAACCTCCAGGTGATTGGCGGTGTTGTTGGCAATGTCCAAGCCCACCAAGTTGGTCTCCGGCTCGGGATCACACGTATCTGGAGGCAGAAATTGATTGATCTGTTCAGGTTCACCAAACGCCCCTTGTGGACCGAAGGCGACGACACGCACGGTCAGTCCGGGGACGTTTTGAAAGCGGATCGTGCCATTATTCACCCCACCGTAGTTGTAGGCGCCCTGGGCGTCGCCCGGAATCGTGCCGATATAGTGCTGCCCGTCGGAAGGGCGGATATCATTGGGGATGCGGAATAGCACCCAATTCCAGCGTTTGTTATTGGCTTCGGCCGCAATCTGCCCCCCCGCTACGTTATGCACGTCCGGCAGCGTGCCGGTCAGAAAATTATACGTGCGCGGCTGTCCTTGATTGTTGAAGAGCGAGGCATCGCCATAGACCTGTACGAGGATGTCAATGGTGTCGTAGCTGGCCCATTCCGAAAAATAGATATCGGCCACGTTGAGATAGTCACTCGTGGCTTTTTTACCGGTGTGCCCGTTGAGGGTGATGTCGGTGGTGGTTTGGTCGCCGTCGTTGCGGATGATCAGCGCCTCCTCAATCCAAGCTCCCCCTGGCGATCCGAGCATCCCATCCGTGACGACAAAGTGGACCGGCATATTGGGATCAATGGTAGTCGGCCACTCCTCCGGATCGAATGGCCCATTCTGCGCCTGGATCAGTGTCGCAGTGCCACACATCAGCAACGCTGTAATCAAACCGGACAACTTCTTGCTTTTTCTTTTCATAGGTGACTCCGAATCAGGATTTGGTTGTTGTGTTCGTTCCCAGCGCGCATCGCCAAAAGTCATTCTCGACTCCGCGATTTTCTCCGCACTGATTGGTAACGGGCGGAATTCTTTCACCTTTCAGAAATCGTTTCAATCTTTTTTCGAAAATCGTTTCGTTTGCCACAACACAAGGGTGTTGAGAGGACTGAAAGGCTGGACAGCATGCTCCACCGTGATAATTTGAACCCGTGACAACCCGACGTAACCGCCAAACCAAGAGCTTTTGTCTGGCCACTCTGCTAGTCGTTCTTTTCGGATCCTGTGGTTTCAATGCGCTCGCCCAACCCATCAATCCCCCGCTGGGCCCGTATTTGCAACCGAGCACAGGCGACCTGGCGCAAGCGAAGAATTTCAGCACTGAAGATTCCGTGGTGCTGACCACTTATTTTTATTGGTACGATGTTTTTTCCGGCGCGCACATCACGAATGGCGACGGTTCCGATGCTCTGACGGATCATCCACCAACGCTGACCGGTTTTTCGTATAAACTCGAATCATGGCATCGGCAACAATTGGAGGACATGATCGCCGCGGGCATTGACGTGCTGTTGCCGGTGTATTGGGGCGAACCTTCACAACGCATCCCGGGACAACCGATCGCGAACCAACCATGGAGCTTCTCAGGATTGCCACCGCTGGTCGCCGCCCGCGAGGCGTTGCTGGCGGAAGGCGCCCAACCGCCGGGCATCGGCATGTTCTATGATACGTCCACGCTGCAATACAATGCAGCCGGGCAACGTGTGGATCTCACCACCGCCGCGGGGCGGCGTTGGTTCTACGAAAGCATTCGCGATTTCTTCTCGCTCATCCCGGCCAAGCATTGGGCGACCATTGAAGGACGACCGATCATCTTTCTCTATTCCGCCAGTTTCGCGGCGGCACACGATCAAAGTTGCATCGACTATGTGCGCCAGGAATTCGCGCAGGATTTCAGTGGTTGCGATCCGTACATCGTGCGTGAAATTTCCTGGAACGTCACCGCAGACAACACCTACGCCTGGGGCGGAGCGTTGTCGTTGCGCAACTACGGCGTGGCCTCGCTCGGACCGGGCTACGATCACTCCGCCGTGCCCGGACGGACGCCGCTGATTGTGCCGCGTGAGGACGGCGCTTTTTACGCACGCAACTGGAGTCGCCTGCTGCGCGCCCCGACCCGACTGGTGCATGTGGAGACTTGGAACGAATATCACGAGGGT
>MWDV01000029.1 GCA_002070715.1 Verrucomicrobia bacterium ADurb.Bin118 | reverse complement strand
CTTTGACCAACCGGAAACGGTGCAACCGGTCGGGTTCCATGATTGCCAACTGACCGACGGCGGATTCACCGTCAACCTGCCGGCGAAATCCGTGGTGGTGCTGGCGTTGCCCTGACGATCGGCGGCCCGGACTTCCCGGGCGTCTTTTCGGCCACGGCCCCGGGGTGCGGGCGCTTGAACTGGATCTTGCATCGCACGGTTGGGAAGGGAAGGAGATGACTCTTGATCGCGATGGCGCGGCAGCAGCGACCGATCCAATCGAGGTCAATGAGCCGCCGCCTCCAGGCGGCGGACGGTCACTCAGTCTGCGATTCGGCGGCGGCCCGGTTATTGCCTCAACCGGTAAAACCGGGCGCCGGAAGAGGCGTCCACTGTCACCCGGTGGTTCTCCACGCCGGGCACTGGCAGCCAGGTCGCGCCGGCCACCGTTTCGGAAAACTCCAACGTGAATCCCTCCGCCTCGGGCGGCCAGGACAGCGTGATTTGATGGCCCACGCGCTCGAAGTGGAGGACCGGCGCCGGGACCATCGCCGAACCGGTCATGGCGAAGAAATGATTCCCAATGGTCGCGCCATCCAACGCGGCCGAGTAAAACGCCACCTCGTCGAGGCCGCCAATCCATCCCTCTGTCGTGACCACGGGAGCGGCGGAGCCGATCTGGGTGGTTTTCTCCGCGTTGAAGTCAATGGATTGAATGAACGAGCCCAAGGGCCGGCCATCCCAATACATGGTGACGGTGCCGGCGTTGAAGACCACCGCGCAATGATGCCAGCCGCCCACCCGGGGAATGGCCAGCGCGTAAAAGCGGACGCTGTTCCAATTGCCGAGCTCGTACTGGAACCGGGTCAGATGCAGACTCCACACGCTGCCCGCGCCCAGGGCGCCGTTCCGGTTGGCCAGGAAACATGGATCATAGCCGGGATTTGTGGTCCAATCCGCCCGCATCCAGCACTCCACCGTGCCGGTGCCATCGGCGAAATCAAATTCCGGCACCAGCCCCAAATCCACGTGGCCGGTGCCCTGCAAGCGCAACGATTGATTGGTCACGCCGCCCGGTCCGTGGCCGAACGCCACCACGTTGGCCAGCGTGCCGGGATGGGCGTTTAGGGCGTCGCGCGCGTCCCCGGCGTCAAAGGTGTAGTAGGCAATCAGGCTGCTTTCCTGCCGCACCGCGGCCTGGTACTGGGCGATGTTGTTGCCCACCCGGATCACGGCTTTGTCGCTGGGGACGCTCCCGTTGGCGTTGGCGATGACGACGTGGTATTCGCCCGAATCGGCGGGGGTGGAATTGGTGTTTTGGAGGAACACATTGGTGGCCCCGCTGATCGCGACGTCATTTTTGTACCATTGATACTCCAGTTGCCCGCCATGGGCGCCCGCGGAAAGTTGCCAGGGTTGTCCCGCCAGGAAAGTGCCGCCGCTGGGTTGCGCTGTGACGACGGGAGGTTGGCCTTGGTAATAGGTGTTGACGTGCGCCTGGATCGAAGCCGCCGGCAACGCCGCCGCAAAAAAGGCCACCTCGTCCAGCATCCCCACCCAGCCCTCCGCCGTGGTCGCGGCGGCGGATGACCCCAGTTGAACGGTCACGGTGTTGGTGTTGAGCGCCCGCGCTTGGGTGCCGATGAACACGCCATCCCAATAATACGTGGCGGTGCCGGCTTCGAAAACCACGGCGACATGATGCCAGGCGTTCCCGGCGGTGCCGCCGGGCACGGCATAGAGCGAGCTGTCGAAGCCATTGTAGAAGCTCAGGGTGGACTTGTCCTTTTTCAGGTGCAGGCTCCAGCGGGTCGTACCATCGCGGTTGGCGAACATGCACGGCCAATCGCTCCCGGCGTCGTCGCCGGCCCAGTCAGCCCGGACCCAGCCTTCCACCGTGCCGGTGCCCGACACAAAATCAAATTCAGGCACCCACCCCAGATTGAGATGCCCCGCGCCATCCAAGGCGAGGCCCTGCGCCGCGCCGCCGCCCACGCCGGGGCCCCAGCCCGCGCTGCCGCTCAACTGGCCGTCATGCCAACTGTGGTCGTCCTGGGGCAGGCGTTGGTCGAAGGTGTAATACGCCACCAGACTGGGTTCATTCCGAACCACCGCCTGGTACCGCGTCAAGGCCGCCGGCAAGGCGCTTTCCAAGGCAATCGTCACCGGCGCACTCGTCACCGCCCCGGTCAGGTTGGTCACGGTCACCCAATACGTGCCGGCGTCAGCGATGGTCAGGCTGGGAAAGAAAAGTGTCGGCCCCATTTCTCCGGCCAAAGCGGTGCCGGCTTGGTACCATTGATACGCCAGATCGGGGCCGGTGGCCGTGACGGTGAGGGTCAACGCCACTCCCGGAAGAAAGACGCCGCCCTGGGGCGGTTTGACGATCTGCGGGGGTGAACCGGCAAAGAACGCCTGGTAATGCGCCAACACGGTCTCCGCCGGGAGGGCCTCCGCATAAAACGCCACTTCATCCAACGCGCCAACCCAACCTTCATCCAAGGCTGTGGGTGAAGTGGAGCCCAGTTGGGTGGGGAGAATGGCGACCGGCCGGCCGAGTGGGCGGTATTGGGAGCCCGCGAGCGCGCCATCCAGATAGACTTTGAACTCGCCGTACTCGAACACCACGACCAAGTGATGCCAGTTGGTCGTAACATTGGGAATGGACACCGTCGGCTGATAGACCGAGCCATTCCACATCCCGATTCCCTGTTTATCGGCATCCAGGTTGACGCTGTAACGGGTGGCCCCGCTGCGGTGGGCGAACAGGTTGGCGTTGTAAGTGATTGGGCCGGCGCGGAACCAGGCTTCGATCGAACCGGTGTCGTCCTCGAAGGCAAAGTCCGGCACCACCCCGAGATTGACCCAGCCAAAACCGTCCAGCAACAAAGCCGTCCCCGCGCCGTTCACCCCCGTCGTAAAGGTGGCCGTGCCTTTTAACGTCCCGTGATTCGTGCTCCAGACATCGGCGGCGGTGGATTGATCAAAGGGATAATACGAGATGAGACTCCATTCGTTGGTCACGGCCGTCTGATAATCCGCCAGCGTGGCTTGCGCGCGGGGAAGACCGAGCAACCCGGCCAGGCCCAGAAAGCACAGGACCATCCGGAGACTCAAACGATGTCCAACCCGAGGCTTCCGGCGGGACCGAGGCGTCGCAACACCCGGGGCAAGGGGAGAGTGCATACAACAAAACTGACAGGCAGGGATGAATTTCATATCGCAGTTTGGCTACTGAACTTTCCCATGCGTTGGCGGGGTTGTCATCTGGAATTTGCCACTTCCTTGGGATTGCCAGCAACGATACAACCTACCGGAGGAATGCAATTCAGGGATTGGTTTCCGCCCAGGCCCGGGCCCGTGCGATCAAGGCCGCCCGGAGTTCCGGGCGGGACGAGAGGATCATGATCGGATGCTCCCAGCCCAGCAACGTGGCC
>MWDV01000028.1 GCA_002070715.1 Verrucomicrobia bacterium ADurb.Bin118 | reverse complement strand
CAAGAAGCTTGCGGAGATTGCAGAGCGAACATCGGTGGACGTTTCAGCGGAACTTTGCAGCGCGGCGTGATTCGATCCGACCGGTCAGCCGCGCAGCATTTTGGCCGCACGCGTGATGGCGTTCATGGCCGCTTTGACCTCGACGTTGGTGTTTTCCCATCCGAGCGAGAACCGGATCATCTGCCGCGACGCCGCGGATTCTGATTTCATCGCTTGGACGACATACGACGGCTCGTCGGAGTCAGCCAAGCACGCGGCGCCCGACGAAGCACAGATACCTTCCTGGTCGAGCAGAATGAGCAAGGCTTCCGATTCGATCCCGTGAAACGTGAGGTTGGACGTGTTGGACAGCCGCTGCGTCTTATGCCCGTTCAACTCCGTATTCGGAATCGAACTCAGAATCCCATCCTCCAGCGCATCCCGCAATGGACGGACTTTCTTGTCATACTCCGGCAATTTTTGCCGCGCCAACCCGCAGGCCTTCCCCAACCCGACAATCAACGCTACGTTCTCCGTCCCGCCGCGCTGATTCCGCTCCTGATGGCCGCCGACAATTAGCGGTGTGAACGGCGTTTTCCGGCGCACATACAACGCTCCAACTCCCTTCGGGGCGCCAAGCTTGTGCCCGGTAATCGAGAGGTAATCCACCGGCGCCTCGCGCAGGTTAATAGGAATTTTTCCCGCCGCCTGCACCGCATCACAATGGAACAAAACTCCGCGCGCCCGGCACATCTCCGCAATCTCTTTCACCGGAAACAACACGCCCGTCTCGTTGTTCGCCCACATAAGTGACACGACGGCGGTATCGTCCGTGAGTGCGTTTTCCAGATCGGCCAGTTTGATCAACCCATCCCGGTCTACGGGCAGGTAAGTCACGCGGAAGCCGCCGTATTCCAGCGTCCGGCAGAAATTCAACACCGACGAATGCTCCACCGCTGACGTGATGATGTGGCGTTTGGCGGGATTGGCTTTCAGAGCGGCATGAATCGCCGCGTTGTTGCTCTCCGTGGCGCAAGAGGTGAAGATGATCTCTGACGCTTGTGCTCCGATCAATTCCGCCACCTGCCCGCGAGCGGCTTCAATCGCACCTTTCAATTTCGCTCCAAATTTGTAGGTGCTCGATGGGTTGCCCCATTCCTCGGTGAGATAAGGCATCATCGCCGCCAGGACTTCCGGCGCGATCGGGGTGGTAGCATTGTGGTCCAAGTAGATCACAGCGGGATGGATGTTAATTTGCCGCCCCGCGGTGGCCAGCAGAATTCAGGGTCGCCTGCTGAATTGGTTTTTATTCGGAGGCCGAATTTTGAGGATCGGCGGATGAAGGCCCGCAGTTGACCGGGAGAGGGGCGGCGGCCTACAATTTGCCCGTCTGGCCGTGATCGCTGGTGTCGCGCGGCTGGGGGGCGTGAATCATTGCCTTTCACGGACGCACCCGTAGCTCAATTGGATAGAGCATCTGACTTCGGATTAAATTAGATGTTCTAATCTAACTTCACCTCATTCACCTCCACCTCACTTCACTTCGGCTGGTATTGGGTGATCTCGATGTTCGGGGATGGGTCTGCTCACCACCACTTCACTCTATTTCACCTCAAAAAAAGTCGCGCGGGATACAACGAGGGATACAATGCAGTGACCTCCGGAATCCCGGCTTCCGACCAAGGTATGGGCCCCGATGACTCGTGCCGGCCGTCGTCCTCCTCCTCGCTCCGGTCCCAGCTCGGGCAACAATTCGCCATGCGCACAATCTCCCCCTCCATCGAAAACCGTCTGGCCGAACATCACCGCGGAATGCCGGCCTGGATCCGCGCCCCAAAGTCGGGGCACGAATACTCCACGGGTTTGTCCTGCGCCAAGCTCGATGAACTTGCCGGGCGTGGTGTAATTCGCTCGTTCTCACTCCGTGATCCCGGCAGCATCAAGGGAGCGCGGTTCTTTCACCTCCAGAGCGTGCTGGACTACTTGGAACGGGCGGAGAAAAAGGAGGCGAAGTATGCTGGCGTCTCCGCGGATCTTGAAGCGACACCGCCCACTCCGGCGCCTCTGTCACTCAAAGGACAGACCGTTTGTCTGGCCAATATTTTGACTGGGACGGTCACGAATGCCTGATCGGCGTCTTTGCCTCCGAATCGGACGCCTGTCTCGGAGCCCAGCGCGAAAGTCAACCAAGGTCGGAAAGTGTGGATCGAGCCACACGTTGTTGGATAGTCCAGCGCGTTGTGTGGCGAGCTCCGCAACAGCCCCTGTTTCCGCGCTATAAATTTATGACGGAAGCAGTCCGCTTTCGTCAGGTCTGCGTCCAAGTCCGGCCCTGAGCCTGACGCGGATCGCAGCTTCCCAATCATCTTCCGACCCGGCATCACCGACCGGTCTTCCGGGGCTTCCGTCCGGACACGGACCGCCCCCTGGCCCGGGCCGGCACCAGCTTTGACCCAGCGCCTGCCCGGCTGGGGCAACGCGCCGCCAGTCATCCAAAGAACGCGCGGCGTCAACCAGGGCCGCGGCTTTGTCGTTTCTCCCTGGTTGTGTCCTCCTGCCCATGACTGAAGATTCCCTCCTGCAAGAAGTCGCCCCGCGCCTCCGCGCCGGCATCCATGCATCCCTGCCGCGTTCCCGCGGTGAGGATGATGTCGAACTCCTCCAAGACGGCCTCACCATCGCCCTGCATCTGCTGCACCGTGCGGAAGCCCGCAACAAGGCCGTCAGCAGCGGCAATGTCGCCTACTACACCCTGAAGCATCTCCGCGCCGGCCGCCGCAGCACCGGGTATCGTAAAAATGATCCCCTGCACCCGGCGGCCCAGTTGAAGGGATGCCGCGTGTATTCCCTGCATGAACCCGTTCCGACCGATACCGGCGAAGACCTCACCTTGAGTGACGTGCTCGCCAGCCCGGCGGACGATCCCTCGGTGGCTGCCGGGCGCCGGCTCGACTGGGCGCACCTGCTCCACCAACTGGATGAGGTCACCAAGGCCGTCCTCCGCGCCCTGGCCGAGGGCACGGAACTCACCCGGCTGGTGCCGTCCCTGAAACTGAGCCGCTCCGCGCTGCAAACGCGCAAGGAGCAGCTGGCGGCGTTGATTCGCGAATGCCTGGGCGAAGACATCCTGCGCCAGGTGCAGGAACCTCCCCGTTGGCATCACCATCTGGAAGCCGTCCGCGAACGCCTGGCGTGCCGGTGGGCGCGGCAGGCGGCGTAAGCCCTACCACCACCATCCACAGCCCGGCATCTCGCGATGTCGGGCTTCGTCATTTTGTCCCCCAACTCGAAACCCCAAACCCCCAACCGAAAGGAAACACATGCCCCTCATATTGGAAGCCAACTACAGCAAGAAGATTGGACTCCCGGG
>MWDV01000027.1 GCA_002070715.1 Verrucomicrobia bacterium ADurb.Bin118 | reverse complement strand
GGCGGAGGTGGATCAGTTGATCGGGGACAGCACCAAAGCGCGGCAGAAACTGGGGTGGCAGCCGAAGACCACGTTCGTGGAATTGACGAAGCTCATGGTGGATGCGGACATCGAATTGCTCCGCCGCCACCGGCAGGGCGAGATTCGCGTGACTGGATAAAACGTCGCGCCGGCGTGGGCGGGGCCGTTAGGCGGCGCCGAACCGTTTCAGAAAATCTTGGTACGCCAACTGGATGCCGGCATCCAGATCCACCTGCGGCCGCCAACCCAAGGCAAACAACCGCGAACTATCCATCCATTTGCGCGGCGTGCCGTCGGGCAACGACGGATCCCAGGCGATGTCCCCTGCGTAGCCTACCGCCTGCTTCACCCGTTCCGCCAGTTCCCGGATGGTCAGGTCGCTGCCGGATCCGATGTTGATGAATTGCTCGTCGCTGTAGTGTTCCAGCAGGAAGACACACGCGCGGGCCAGGTCATCCACATACAGAAATTCCCGCCGCGGATTGCCCGTGCCCCAACAGACCACCGGGGCGGTGCCGGCGACCTTGGCCTCGTGGAATTTGCGGATCAACGCCGGCAACACGTGCGAGGTGCGTAGATCATAATTGTCGTTCGGCCCGTAGAGATTGGTGGGCATCACCGCGATGAAATCGCAGCCGTATTGGCGGCGGTAAGCCTGGCACATCTTGATGCCGGCAATTTTGGCGATGGCATACCACTGGTTCGTCGGTTCCAACGGACCGGTCAATAGCGATTCCTCCCGCAACGGCTGGGGCGCGTGCTTGGGGTAGATGCAGGAACTGCCGAGGAACAGGAGTTTGCGCACCCCGGCGGTGTAAGCGCCGTGGATCAGATGGTTTTGAATCTGGAGATTCTCGTAGAGGAACTGGGCGGGGAAACTGTCGTTGGCCACAATGCCGCCCACCTTGGCCGCGGCCACCAGCACGTATTCGGGTTTTTCTTCGGCGTAAAAGCGCCGCACGGCGGCGGCATCCAGCAAATCCAGTTCGTCAATCCCGCGGCCGATCAATCGGGAATAACCCTGCCGCTGAAGTTCGCGCCACAGGGCGCTGCCCACCATGCCCAGATGCCCCGCCACATAAATCCGCGCGTCGTGTGCCATCTTCATCGGCCCAGCATAAACCACCCGGGCGGTCACGCAAGCCCGCCGGCGGACGGGCCGGGGCGATCGGCTGGCTGTTTTCCCGCCGCCGGATGTCTGGATTTCAGATACTGTCCATCCAGAATTGAGGCACCGCCAGAGCGGCAAACTGGAAAAGACGCCCTTCGGAGCGGGGTTTTAACGATCCGAACGCGTCCCCAAAGCCGGACCACACCTTTTTTCGCAGAGAAATGACCGAAGAAAATCGTGAACGGCCGAGTGGCATTGCGTGTGCTTTGACGGAAGGCGCGGTTGCGGCAGGCAATGAGTGAACTGAACCGTCGTCATAAATAACCCGCCTGCTGCGCAGTTCACGCCGCGCGTAGAAAGGCTAGTACAGTATGAAGATCAACAAGTCCCTTCGCAGCGGCTTCACGCTTGTGGAAATCATGATCGTGGTCGCCATCATCGGCCTCCTGGCCGCCATTGCCATCCCGAACTTCGTCCGGGCGCGGAGTACCTCGCAGTCGAACGCCTGCGTCAACAACATGCGCCAGATTGATGCTGCCATCCAGCAATGGGCGCTGGAAACCAAAGCCGCCCCCACCACTGAGGTAGACTCGGAAGCGCTCGCGCCGTACATCAAAGGCTCAGTGCTGCCGACTTGTCCTGCTGGGAATACAGCCTACGTGATTGATGGTACCGTGGATGAACCGTCGGTTACCTGCCCTAACGCCGGTGAAGATTCCAACGGCAACCCGACTCACACGCTGCCGACATTCGAATAAGTTCACTTAGCAGCAAAGCTATTGGCACAAGCCCGGGACCAAGTCCCGGGCTTGTTGTATTTGTCGCCCGGTTTGCACGATGCGGGCGACTTCCGACTGTACCTGTCTGGCGACAGCGGTTAGTGCGACTACCATTTCTCTGCAGAGATTATGATGGTGGAGGCGGATGCAGCGTATCGGTCGGCCCAACTACCGATGATGGTCGTTGGAATACTAAAACACCCTCACCTCATCCCTTTTCTCATCGGATGGGGAAAGGGTGGTAGCAGACCGGGAGAGGAGGTTGGTGGTTTTACTGATAACCACCGTAATTGGCAATGCGGCGCAAAATGTGAGGTTTCCATTGTGTCACGTTAAAAGACGGCGTGGGCTAGAATCTGGACATCTTCGACTCCATACAGGGATTGGTCACACCCGCGTTCATAGGCAGTGTTGCCAGTTCCTTGGGCTTTCTGCTGAGGGGGTTAATCATGGTTGAGTTGATTATGCCGCTTCAGGGCACTTGGCACTCACCATGCTCGAAAAAGGGTTGCGGTGGCAGCGGGCTATAATACGTGAGCAATCGTCATCATCATAGAATCATAATCCATCGCCCGTTGCTGAGTTCACGCCGCCAAGAGAAAGGCAGATAGTGTATGAAATTCAGCACAACCCGCTCGTGGGGCTTCACGCTCGTGGAAATCATGATCGTGGTGGCCATCATTGGTTTGTTAGTGGCCATTGCCATCCCGAACTTTGTCCGGGCGCGCGGCACGACTCAGAAAAATGCCTGCATCAATAACTTGCGGCAGATTGACGGCGCCAAACATCAGTGGGCGCTGGAAAATGGAATGACCGATACGGACACGCCAGAGACATCTGATCTCGTCGGTTTTTTCCGGGGTAATATTTTCCCACAATGCCCCATTCGCGGGGATTATGACATCGGCACCATGGCGGAGGACCCGAGTTGCAGTTTTGCCGAAAGCAACGGGCATAAACTGCCCGCCTGGTAACCATTGGAAGAAGCCCTCAGCGTCTGCGATTGGCGCGAGAACGGTGGGCACTGGAAATGAAAATCGCACCAGGCGCTGATGCCCCAACGTTGGCAACCTTGTGTGGTGACGACGGATATATTAGAGTCACTCCGGAGTGCCCAGCAGGTGGTGGTTATACGGTCGGTAATCTGGTGACACTACCCAAGTGCGATATCGCTGATCACAAACTGCCCGACACCGATACTCCGTAATTTTGATCTGCTTTGCAAAGCCCGGGGGCATCGCCCTCGGGCTTTTTTGTTTTGTCCGCCGCACGGTTTCAGCGGGGCGGAGACTGTTTTTGCCGCCTAAACTTAACGCGGCTAAGCCGCAACCAAAGGAGCGCGGAATTTATTCCGCGTGTTTCAAGGTCAGCGGGCCCCTC
>MWDV01000026.1 GCA_002070715.1 Verrucomicrobia bacterium ADurb.Bin118 | reverse complement strand
CGGCGCCCGTTTTTGCCAGCGAAGCGCAGCGAAAAAGTTCGCGCCTTGGCGATTGGCGGGCACGGTAAAATCGGCGCGTCCGGTATTTTGCGAATCACGCTGGCGTTGCGGCCAGGAAGCGGCCAAGGCGGATGAGCCGCCGAGAAAGTTCAGGCTGACGCCGCCCAAGAACAAGCCGGCAAGAGTGTAATGCAACGCGCGCTTCATATCGTTCCTTCCAGAACATTTTCGCCGCTGGTATCGTTCTTCCCACAGCAAAGGCGGCGAACATCGCCGGGGAATCCCGTACTGAGTTTGGACCGTGCCATCCGGCACAGGATGACTGAGTTTTATTTACCACCGCCCCGGAAATACGTCAAGCTTCCTCCTGGTCCGCCTGATTTCAGCGGGCGTCAACCAAGCCGCGCCGGCCGGGAAAAGCACCAGAAACCGCTTGCCGTTTTCCTCCCCTGAAGCACTCCCATGCAGTCGGGCAGAGTGGCGCTTGGATGGCCTTTGAATCAGAATAATCGCCGCTCAAAAGCTGGAAAAGAAATTGGGGGAGGCTTACTCTTCGAGCGATGAATGCGCGACTGGCAGTGGGGTTGCTCGCGAGTGTGCTGGGGTGTCTTGCCTGGGCGGACGACGGGGCTGACGCACAATGGGATTTTCGCTTTGGCCGCCCGGCTTTGGATGAAGGCGCGCTCGCAGCGGTGTGGCACCATGGCGAACTTTACGTGGGCGGTAATTTCCAGACGGCGGCCGCCACCTGGTAGAGCAGCGGTTGAAACAGATGATGATTGGTTCGATCCACCACCGTCACTCTCGCCCCCGGATGCCGGAAATGCCGGCAAAAGGCCAGGCCGCCGAAGCCGGCGCCGAGCACAAGAATCTGCGGGGACTGCTTTTCTGACACCGGCTCAGCATGGGTCACAACGCAGAAAAATCAAGAACCCCGGAAGTTACCACCCGGCTGCGTTTGCACATCACGACCGCGGCGGAAGCCCGGGTGCGCGCCGGGCATCCGTGGGTGTTTGCGGAGAGCGTTCGCGAACAAAACCGGAACGGTTTCACGGGTGAACTGGCCGTGATCTACGACCGCCACAACAAGTTCCTGGCCGTGGGCTTGTTTGATGCAGATTCGCCCATTCGCGTGCGCGTGCTTCACCGCGGCAAACCGCAAACAATTGATCCGGCATGGTGGACGGCGCGCCTGGCGGCGGCCGTGGGACGGCGTGCGGAACTGTTCGACGCGCGCACGACCGGATACCGCCTCATCAATGGCGAGAGTGATGGCTGGCCCGGGCTGGTGCTGGATCGTTATGGCGCGGCGCTGGTGCTGAAGATCTACACGGCGGCATGGCTGCCAGGCTTGAAGGAAATTGCGACATTGATCCGGACCAGACTCAGACCGGAGCGAATCGTGCTGCGAACCAGCCGCAATGTTCAACGCACCAGCGAATCACGCCGGCCACGCGGGCCCGATCGCCTCCGTTCGCGGCAACCAGCGGATGAAGCTTCATCCGCCCATCTGGCCGCGGGCGGCCACCGCCACGACCTGCAGGACGGTCGGATGTTGTTCGGAAGCAAACCGAGGAAGCAGCCGACTTTCCTGGAAAACGGGCTGTGGTTCGAGGCCGATGTGTTGCACGGACAGAAGACTGGATTTTTTCTGGATCAACGCGAAAACCGGCGGTTGGTGGAAACACTGGCGCGGGGTCGCAGCGTACTGAACGCTTTCAGTTTTTCCGGCGGCTTTTCGCTTTACGCGGCGCGCGGTGGCGCCAGGTCGGTTGCCGATCTGGACATCAGTGCGCATGCGCTTGAAGCGGCCAGCCGTAATTTCGACCTGAACCAACTGGAGCCGGCGGTGGCCGCCTGCCCGCATGAACTGGTTCAAGCCGACGCCTTTGCCTGGCTGGCAGCGAATCCTCGACGCCAGTTTGATTTAATCATACTCGATCCGCCGTCGCTGGCGAAGCGCGAGGTGGAACGTCCCGGAGCCATCCGGGCGTATGCCCGTTTGGCGAAACTGGGGGCCGCCCGGCTTTCACCCGGTGGGCTCTTGCTGGCCTGCTCGTGTTCGGCGCACGTGAGCGCGGAGGAATTCTTTCGCTCCGTCTGGCAGGGCGCGGCGGAAACAGGACGGCGTTTCACCGGGTTGCGGACCACCCGGCATCCACCGGACCATCCGGCCGGCTTCAAAGAAGCGGAGTATTTGAAGGCGATTTATCTGAGCGAGGGTTGAAAATGCCTGCTGGTGGCCGTGCTATGGCTCCCGGGATGCAGTCTTGAAATGCGGGCATTTGTGGTTTATGGGTATCTAACAATGAACGCTCGGCTGGCAGTGGGGTTGCTCGCGAGTGCGCTGAGGTGTCTTGCCTGGGCAGAGGACGGGACCGACGCACAATGGGATTTTCGCTTTGGCCGCCCGGCTTTGGATGAAGGCGCGCTCGCAGCGGTGTGGCACCATGGCGAACTTTACGTGGGCGGTAATTTCCAGGCGGCGGGTGCCAGCTTTGCGCCTGGCGTGGCGCGTTGGGATGGAACGAACTGGCACCCGGTGGGCGAAGGATTATCCAATAGCAACGCCATCCTTCCGGTGGTGACGTCTTTGGCAAGCTGGGAGAAGGTGCTTTATGCCGGCGGAAATTTCGTGCGTTCGGGTGACACCTGGCTGCCCGGCTTGGCCCGCTGGAACGGCACAAATTGGAGCGCCTTGCCCGGCATTGCGGCGGCGCGGGTGAGCCGGCTTGTGGTGGATGATGAGGGTTTGTTCGTCGCAGGAAACCTTCGCTTCACGGGCGATACGAACGCCTACGGTGTCGCGCACTGGGACGGCAGCAGTTGGGAGACTTGCGACAGTCGCATTCGCGCTGATGCTGGTGTCGGGTGCATTGCCGTGCGCGATGGCACCGTTTTCATATCCGGCAGTTTCAGCGCCATTGCCGACACGCCGATTTCGTATAATGCGTATTGGAACGGTGACGTCTGGCAGGCTTTACCCGGATTGACCAATCGAACTTTTCGCGCCCTCGTCATTCACGCCGGAGAACTCTACGGCAGTGGCTCGTTCACCCGCATCGGCGGCGTGGCCGCCAACAATCTGGCACGGTGGGATGGTGAAAATTGGTGGCCGGTGGGCGACGGGTTTGATCAAGCACCGGATGATTTGTTCTCCATGGCGGACGACTTTTTTGCGGTCGGCAATTTCAAACAAAGCGGAAACACCCCAATGCGTGGTGTGGCGCGTTGGGACGGCGCGACTTGGCAGCCCACTGATGCG
>MWDV01000025.1 GCA_002070715.1 Verrucomicrobia bacterium ADurb.Bin118 | reverse complement strand
GGAAACTTGGGATTGAACGATAGGTTGTGGGGGGTATAGTGGGCGCGCCTTGGCGCCGGTCGGCGGCGCCCCAAGACATTATGCCTTTCACCGTTGCGGAAATTGCCCGGCATGTCGGCGGCGAAGTCGTCGGCGATGCCACCCTGGTCGTGCAGCGGTTCGCCCCGGCGGACCGCGCCCAACCCGGCGACCTGACCTTCGCCGAAAATGAACGGTTCTTTGCCCGCGCCGAGCAAAGCGCCGCCACCGCCATTCTCGTGGACGGCCCGATGACGTCGCAGAAAACCCTCATCCGTGTGCCCAGTGCGCGGCTGGCTTTCGCCCGGGTGCTGCCGTTGTTTTTCCCCGAGCCGATCCATCCGGCCGGGGTGCATCCCTCAGCAGTCATCGCCTCCACCGCCCGGGTGGATGCCTCCGCGCATATCGGGCCGCTCTGTGTGGTGGGGGAGGCGGCGGTGATCGGGCCGCGCACGGTGTTGTCGGCCCAGGTGCATGTGGGCCCGGAATGTGTGGTGGGCGCGGATTGTCTCCTGTTCCCGCACGTTACGCTGTATGCGCGCACGGTGCTGGGCAACCGGGTGCGGATTCATGCCGGCAGCGCCATTGGGGCGGATGGATTTGGCTACGTGCAGGATGGCGGAGTGCATCGCAAAGTGCCGCAGGTGGGACATGTGCTCATCCGGGACGATGTGGAGATCGGGGCCAACGTGACCGTGGATCGCGGGGCGCTGGGGCCGACGGTGATCGGCCAGGGCACGAAGATAGACAACCTGGTGCAGATTGCGCACAACGTGAACATCGGGGAGCATTGCCTTGTGGTGGCGCAGGTGGGGGTGTCGGGGAGCACGCGGTTGGGTAATTACGTTGTGTTGGCGGGACAGGTGGGGGTGGCGGGGCATTTGAAGCTTGGGCATCGGGTGGCGGTGGCGGCGCAATCGGGGGTGATGAACAACATTCCGGACGGGGAGAAATGGTTTGGGTCGCCGGCGCGTCCGGACCGACAAACCAAGCGCCAGTTGATCGCGCTGCAACAACTGCCCGAGCTGTTGCGGCGGGTAGCCGAATTGGAACGACAGTTGGCCGCCACGTCGGCACCGGCAGGGAAGACCAACCCACCCTCCGCAAAATCATAACGCCACGCTGGCAAATCACGCTTCTCTGCTGAGGACGCGCGAGTTCACGGTTCCTGCGGTAGATTAGGCTCGACCCGGATTCACCCGCCGGGCAGGATTTTGCGCATGATTTTCTTCAGTGGTTGCGGGTTCCGACGTTGGGTGATAATGGCCGGCCTTCTCCTCACCAGCCTACTTTATGGCGCGCCGCTTGCCGAATTGAAGGTGATGAGCTTCAACATCTGGGTCAACGGCGGCGATAGTTTGAGCGATTGCATCGAAGCCATCCGCAGTTCGGGCGCGGACTTGGTGGGATTGCAGGAATGCAACGCCAGCACCGCGCAAACCATCGGAAACGCGTTGGGGTTTTACGTGTATCCGGCGGGCGGTTGCTCCATCGTCAGCCGGTATCCCATCGTCATGACGCATGGGGTGGGGAGTGCGCGGGGGATCACCGTCGAACCGAGCCCCGGGCAACGGCTTCACCTCTTCAACTGCCACCTCGCCCCGTATCCTTACGGACCTTACGCCGTGAAAAACGGGCAATCCCAAGCCGCCGTGGTGGAACTGGAAAATGAGACACGCCTGCCGGCTTTGCGCCTTTTGCTGAAGGCCATGCAACCGTATTTGGACGGACCGGATCCTTGTTTTTTGACCGGCGATTTCAACGCCCCTTCGCACTTGGATTACACGGATCTGCCCTGGCCCACTTCCGTGGCTTGTGTGAATGCCGGGCTTAAGGATTCTTATCGCGAATTGCACGCCGGCAACCGCCAATTCCCTCCCGCTTTTGCCTACCAGGAACCGGGGATTACTTGGACGCCCAAAACCGTCGTGGAACCCGAGGGCGTTTTTGATCGGATTGATTTCGTCTATTTCAGCGGCGACGATGGCGTTGCCCCCGTGCAATCCACGGAACTTGACGGGCGCAACAGCGTCAACCCGTGGCCTTCCGATCATCGCGCCGTGATTACCACGTTCGCCCTGACCCCGCCGGAGCTCCTCGCCCGGGCGAGCCGGCCGTTTCCCGCTCACCAGGCCACCAACGTGACCTCGTTTCCCGTGCTGGGTTGGTTGCCGGGGAGCAACGCCACCCATCACGCCGTTTATTGGGGCACGAACGGGCCCGGTGAATTGCTCACCAACACCACCGCCACCCTGCTCCCGTTAACCAATCTGTTGCCGGGAACGACTTATTACTGGCGGGTGGACGAATCCACTCCGCAAGGCACGGTGGCCGGCGAGGTCTGGTCTTTTTCCACCGCAGTAGCCCGGATTGCGACCTATGAATGGAACTTCGCGTATGGCGATCTCTCCCCGGCGTTGGGTAACGGGGTGCTCGCGTATGCCGACGGCGCCGTCACCGCCAACCTGACCACGTTCGGCACCACGGACGGCACCCTCGTGCCGCATATCCACGGGCAACCGGCAAAATATCTCCACGCCCCGGCTTTTACCGGTTTGGGCAATGGCTATCTCGTCACGTTTGCCGACAGCGAACCCAACGGCGGCGGCGCGTATATCAATCAATACACGATGATCTTCGACGTGTTGCTTCCGGGAAACATAAACTGGTTTCCGTTTTTCAATACCAACCCGAAGAACGCCAATGACGCGGACTTCTACGTCAGCGACAACGGCGCGCTCGGCATCGGTTCGATCGGTTACACCGCCGCCGGGCTCCTCGCCGCCGACACCTGGTATCGGGTGGCTTTCGCCGCCGACCTCGCCGCCGGGACGGTGGCCTATTACCTGAACGGAAATCCCGTGCTCACTGGCAGCGCCGAGCGTGACGGCCGGCATGCGATTTATTCCAATTTCGATCCCGGCGCCGATTTGCTGCTTTTCAACGAGGGCGACACCTCGGGTGTGTACACCCATGCCGTTTACCTCAGCAGTTTTTGCTTCATTGACCGCACCTTGTCCGCAGCGGAAATCCAGGCGTTGGGCGGACCGAAGGCGGCCGGCATCCTCGCTCCGCAATCTCCCATCATCCTGTCCATTGCTCTTGATTCGGCCAACGTGATGTTGAACTGGACGGGCGGGGCGGAAACGTACCAATTGCAGAAGAAGACCCGACTGAGCGATCCGGATTGGCAAAACATCGGCGCACCGACCCGTGCGACGAACGCGATCGTTCCCCGG
>MWDV01000024.1 GCA_002070715.1 Verrucomicrobia bacterium ADurb.Bin118 | reverse complement strand
CCGTTGTTGGATTTCCCCGCCGGCGCGGATTTTTCCATCGAAGCGTGGATCCAGCCCCTTCCTTCCGTGACCGATCTCGACATCATGGCCATCGTGGACAAACGCAGCTTCCCCGCTTTGGACCAAGCTGTGGGCTACATGCTGGCTTTGACCAACGGGCAGCTTTGCGGCCAGCTTGCCGCCGCGCCCGCAACGCCGTTTTCCTACTTGGATTTCGGTCCGGCGGGGCCGGATCTGCGGGACGGCGATTTTCATCATGTGGCGCTGACGGTTCAACGAACCTCAAGTACCGGCGGTAAACTTTATGTGGACGGCCTTGAGGTCGGCACCTTTGATCCCACTTCGCAGGCGGGAGATTTGTCCAACGGTGATCTATTGCGTTTGGGGATTCATGCGCAACCCGGTTTCAATGGTTATTTCAAAGGTCTGATTGACGAGGTGGCCATCTTCAATCGGGCGCTGACCCCGGAGGAAGTTCAAGCCCTGCATGCCGCCGGGGCGGAGGGTAAATGTGGCCTGCCAGCCCCGCCGGATATTTGCAGCGGCGGCGGCGCTCAAATTTTCCTGCCCGGGGTGGCCACCAATATGGTTTTCGGGACCACTGACTGGCTGACCAACACGATACCCTTCGTCGCGCCCGTCAACGACCTGACCTTGGGGTTGACCGCGCTCGGCGGGAACTCCGGCTTGTTATGGGATACCTTCACACTGACGGAATTGCCGGGGCCGCAGTATGTGCTCCCCGAGGAATCGCTCCGTGCGTTGATCAATGAAAGCGCGCTGGGCACCTGGCGGTTGGAGATCCACGACACCCGCGTGGATGCGGCGGTGACGGCACCGGTCTTGCTGGACTGGCGGTTGCAGTTTGTCTTCCAAAACGACCTGCCCCTGCCCGGGGTGTTGACCACGGGAGAACCACGCACGAACACCATTCCTGCCGGCGCCATCGCTTACTACGTGGTGGACGTGCCCGCTTGGGCTGGGTTTGCGACGAACACACTGTTGTATGCCACCGGGCCGCTGAATCTCTGGTTCAATCAAAACGCACCACCCACCACAACCAACGCGATGGATTACCTGTTGCTCGACCAGGTCACCAGCGGGATCGTCACCCTCGCGCCGGGGACCACGCCGCCGCTCCAGCCCGGACAACGTTATTTCCTCGGGGTTCAAAATACGAATGTCGTCAGTGTCAACTACGCCATCCAGGTGGATTTCGACATCACACCGTTGGAAGAGGCCGTGCCTGTGACCTCCACACTGGCGGCGGGGGCGTTGCCGCGCTATTTCAGTTACGATGTCTCCACCAGCGCCCAAGCGGTGATCTTCGCGTTGACCAACCTTTCCGGGAATGTGGATTTGGTGGCGCGCTACGGTACGCCCTTGCCCACCCTGGACAGTTACGACTACGGAAGCCTTAACCCCGGCACGGTGGAGGAACAGATTGTGGTGTTCACCAATTCCACGCCGGTTGCCCTGACGCCTGGACGCTGGCATCTCGGGGTCTTCAACGGGGACAGCATCCCGGTCACTTACACCATTGTCGCCCTCGAAATCACCAACGCCTTGCCGTCCATCATCCCGCTGACCAATGGAATTCCCTATTACGCCACCAACAGCGGCACGGCGGAGCTGGTGGATTACTACCGGTATTGGGTCGCGCCCTCCGGAGTTCGCGTCCATTTTGAGATCAAAGAACCGAGCGCCGACGTGGCCCTGGTGGCCCGCAAAGGTTTCCCGCCATTGCCCGACCTCGCCACCTACGATTACCTTAGCGACCACGCGGACACGAACGACGAGTTGATCGTGGTGCGGACCAATTCCGTGCCGGTGCCGTTGTCGAGCGGCGACTGGTTCCTGGCGGCGGTGAATGTTTCGGGAGGTCCCGTCACCTATGCCATCAAAGCCACGGAATGGCCGTTCCTGGGGTCGGAGTTGCGGGTCATTGATACCCGGCTGGTGAATGGCCGGTTTTGCCTCACGTGGACCTCATTCCCCGGCGCGGTTTACTTCGTGCAAGGATTGACGGATTTGGACAGCACGGAATGGATCACGGTCTCACCCGTGATTACGGCAACGGATTACGCCACCACGTGGTGTCTGGACCTGCCTTCCGGATTCCATTACTTCCGCGCGGTGGAAGGGTTGCTGGTGAATCCCATTGTTCCGCCATCGCCCTGATCGGCATGCGGCAACCGGGCGGGACCAGCCGTAAACGGACGGGCTCCGGTTCCGAAGTGTGAGGCGGCGCCCGCCAAGCCGGCCAACCCGACTTGAATTCCTTGGAGAGAGGGCGTTTCATCCCCGAGATGGAATCTTTTTTCCCGATGGCGTGGCAACCGTTTACACCCCGCGGGGTGGCACAATTTGCCGCCACCGCAAACACGCGATTGTTGTTGGTGCAATTCTTTTTCGCTTTGGCGGCGGCGGCGGCGGTTACGTGGACCTTTCATGCGGCTTGGGGAGGCACTTTGGCTCAAGCGGTGGCGGCCTTGCCGGAGCGAAGCGAAATCCGTGCCGGTCGGCTGGAATGGCCGGACGCATCCCCCCGGCTGCTGGCCGAAGGACGTTGCCTGTCCGTGAGCGTGGATTTGGAACACAGCGGCGCCTTGCGTGGCGGGGCCCACGTGCAGTTGGAGCTGGGGCGCACCTCAGTCCGCATCGTCTCATTGTTCGGCTATTGGGATCTTCCCTATCCCAAGGAGTTTATTTTCGCCTTGAACCGGACGGAAGCCTGGCCGTGGTGGGGGGCGTGGTTTCCGGTCATTTTGGCGACGGTGTTTATTGGCACTCTGGCGGGGTTGCTGGCGATCTGGGCGGTGCTTTCCTGGTTTTACGCGGCCCCCGTCTGGTTGCTGGCCTTTTTGGCCGACCGCGCAATGGGGTTTCCGGGCGCCTGGCGGTTAAGCGGGGCGGCCCAAATGCCGGGGGCTTTATTGTTCGCGCTGGGCATCGGGGGTTATGGTTTGGGGATTTTCGATCTCGTGCAAGGACTGGTGTTGTGGGGCGCGCACTTCGTCCTTAGTTGGGGATACATGATCGCCGGCATCTGGGCGGTCCCGCGGGTGGAAAGGGGTGGAGGGAACAATCCGTTTACCGCCGATGCTGCCGACCCAACATCAAAAACGTCTCCCGCGTCAAAAGGAAATCCATTCAAATCGAAGGAATAAATTCAGAG
>MWDV01000023.1 GCA_002070715.1 Verrucomicrobia bacterium ADurb.Bin118 | reverse complement strand
GTGGACTTTCGCACTTTTTACGCCGATTCGAGATAGTCTGATCCTCCTATAAATCCAGTTGACATGCAAGCGTTGATTATGGCATAGTCTGTAAGCGGTAACACGAACAGACAGGAGGCGCGACTATGCAAACCAATGCGACGAAGGTTCGGGAGACCGGCGAGGGACGGATGGTGCGGGGAACGATCGTGAGACTGCGGCGGCGTTGTGGAAAGGCCCAATGCCGTTGCGCGGACGGTGAGCCGCATGAGAGCTGGGTGCTGTCTTATAGCCTCAAGGGACGAACGCACATGGTGCCGGTACAGGATGAAGCGTTGTCAACCTTGCGGCGCGAACTCTCTCGCTATCGGGCGAAACTTGCCGCTCTGGAACGCCAAGCCCTGAATGGCATCGCCTACTGGCGGCGGAGGCGCACATGATCGCGGGCGCCGATGCCTGGATGGCATTCTTAACCGCTTTCACCGGCGCGTTCCATCAGCCTTCAGCCTTGCTGTTCGTCCGTCTGGCCACCGGGTGGGTGTTGTGTCCGGGACGGCACACCCTGACACGTATCTACCCCTTGGCCGAACCGCGTCGGCGCAAAGCGCATGACGCCTACCACCGCTTCTTCCGGGCTGGCGCATGGCACATGGGCCGACTTTGGGAACAGTTGACCCGCCGGTTAGTCGCGCGTTGCTATCCACACGGTACGCTGCCGTTGACTTTGGACGATACCGCGTTCCACAAAACCGGCCGCAAAATCGAGGGTGCCGCCTGGTGGCGCGATGCAGTGCGTTCCACTACCAAACGGGTCGTGCATTGCTTCGGCCTGAACTTGGTAGTCCTCTGCCTGCGCATCGATCCCCCGTGGGGTGGCGAACCCCTGAGTTTGCCCATCAACTTGCGCTTGCACCGCAAAGGCGAGCAGACTCTGCTGGATTTGGCCGAAGAGATGTTACGCGAGCTCGCGCAATGGTTCCCCGACCGCCGCCTGCATCTGAGCGCCGACGGTTTCTATGCCTCGCTGGCCGGTCGTCACTTGCCCAACATGCATTTGACCAGCCGCATGCGTTCCGATGCCGCGCTCTACACCGTGCCTCCGCCGCGCCGTCCCGGCCAGCGCGGGCGCACGCGCAAACGCGGGCGTAGACTCCCTTCTCCGGAACAATTGGCCAAGCGCACGCACGGTTGGAAGAAAACTCCCGTCATGATGCGCGGCAAATCCCAAGTACGCCTGCTTTTGACCGTCGAGGTGCTCTGGTATGCCGTTTGTCCGGACCAACCCGTGCGCCTGGTGATCTCGCGTGATCCCAAAGGACGGGAGGACGACGACTTCCTCTTCACCACTGACCTGCAAGCCGCACCCGCGCACGTAATCAGCGACTATGCCGGCCGATGGTCCATCGAGGATACATTCCGCAACGTCAAACAACACCTCGGCGCGGAAGATCCGCAATGTTGGAAAGCTCCGGGCCCTGCGCGGGCGGCGGCATTCTCCTTCTGGATCTACTCAGCCGTCTGGCTGTGGTATCTGCAAACCCAAGGCTCCCGTCTTTCCTGGCTCATTGTGCCCTGGTATCCGCACAAACGCACCCCGTCTTTCGCTGATGCACTGGCCGCGTTACGCCGCGCCCTCTGGCGTCAGCGCATTTTTGCGGACTCCGAAAAATCATCGCTCCCGCGCAAAATTACCAACACCCTCATCGAGGTGCTTGCTATGGCCGCATAGTGGCGCTATGCTCTCTCCGTTTTCTGCGAAAGTCCACTTAGTCAGAGTTGTGCCTTTCATGTTCACACTGTAAATGATTCCGCGTCCCATGCCAAATCCAGATCATGTCCGAGCCTGTTAAAAATCCCCCCCTCAAACCCGGAAGCGCCTTCCACGAGGGCAACGGGCTTGCGAAGTCGCTTCGGCGAAGCATGGACATCCGTCGCCATTCTTGACGCAGCCATGAGACCCCTCAGTCCAGTCCGAAATAAACCTTGCCGCCAATGGGGCCAGAGCCATATCATGTCTGCATCAGTTGATGCTCTTGTTGGACTGAGAAAGCAAAATGACAAACGCATGGGGCATATCCCTTCTCGTGGGACTTTCCGCATTATCGCACAGATCGGAGGTGGACTATGGAATTGAAATCTATTGCCCAACGGAATGCCGGACGATATGATTCGCCCTGAGTTGGAAAAGCTTAGAAAAAGGGGCTGGCGCCATGTCATACGGGAAAAAAATCAGGCTGGAACGCATCATTGACCGGAACTCGGGCCGCACGGTCATCGTGCCCATGGACCACGGCGTCACGGTAGGGCCCATCAAGGGCCTCGTGGACATGAAGAAGATGGTGGACGCCGTGTCCATGGGCGGCGCAAATGCGGTGCTCGGCCACCTGGGCCTGCCGCTGCACGGGCACCGCCAGAGAGGCAAGGACGTGGGGCTCATCCTGCACCTGTCCGGCAGCACCATCTGGAGCCCGGACCCCAACGCCAAGATACTTGTCAATACGGTCGAAAACGCCATCCGCATGGGCGCGGACGCGGTTTCGGTACATGTGAACATCGGCGCGGCCTCGGAAGCCGACATGCTGAGGGACCTGGGCGAAATTGCCGTGAAATGCATGGACTGGGGCATGCCGCTCCTGGCCATGATGTACAACCGCGGCGCAAAGGTCAAAAGCGAGTCCGACCCCGGGGCCGTGAGCCATGCCGCGCGCATAGCCGCCGAGCTTGGCGCCGACATAGTCAAGGTGACGTACACTGGCTTGGCCAAATCGTTCCGCCGCGTGGTGGAAGGCTGCCCCATTCCGGTTCTGATCGCGGGCGGCGAGAAGGCGGACACCGATCGCGCCGTGTTCGAAGCCGTCAGGGGCGCGCTCGATGCCGGCTGCGCCGGCGTGTGCATGGGCCGGAACGCGTTCCAGCACCGGGATCCGCTCGGAATGATGCGGGCGATCGGGGCCATGGTGCACGAGAACGCGACGCCCGAACAGGCGGCCGCGATCCTGGCCGGCAGCGCGCGCAAACCGCGCGGCGGCGCGCGACGGCCGCGCCGCTGACCCTGCATGATGGCCGGGCGGAAAAGGGCACTGGAACCAAGCCCTGAATAACATTTCGACAACCGAGCCTCTTGACGAGGAAGAGGCGGATTTTTCCGGGGAAAGACCGGACCGGCCGCTGCGCCGGCCCCTGAT
>MWDV01000022.1 GCA_002070715.1 Verrucomicrobia bacterium ADurb.Bin118 | reverse complement strand
CCGGATGCGTTCGTTGATGCTGGCGAGCATGATGTTCATGATGCCAATGCCGCCCACCAACAGGCTGATGGCCGCAATGATCCCCCCGCTCAGGCGGGCGTTGCGAATCTGCTGGTTGATGGTATCCAACTGATTCTCCTGGGTGCGAAAACTGAAATCCTCAATGCCGTGGTGCGTGATCATCAGGACATTGCGGGCCTGCTGAAGCGCCGTTTCCAATTGATCGAGATCGGCGACCTTCACGTCTATGTCCGTGAGCCGCGGATCCGGAATGCCGCCGCTGTCGTCGGAGGCGCGGAAACGCAGCCAGGCCGTGTTCAACGGGATGTAAATCGTCTGGTTTTTGCGGGCGAACGCCCAGTTGCCGCGGCCAAATCCCCGGGCCCGCGCCGGGCCCGCCACCGTGGGTTGGGGTTGTTTCGCGGCCTGCTCGCGGCGTTTTCGTTCCTGTTCCCCTTCGTAATGTTCAAGCAGACCCACGATGGTGAATGGTTGGTCGTTGATGAAAATGATCTCCCCCAGCGGCACAATGGTCCGGCCCGTCCGTTCCGGGTCGCCAAATAAATCGTTGCGGATGCCGGTGCCGATGACGCAAACGGCGTTCGCGCGCTCTTCATCCAAGGCGGTAAAAAACCGGCCATGCTGGACGGTGTGCAGATTCATTTCGAGCACCGCCGGCAGGACGCCCACACATTCGGAAGGCCGACTGGTGCGGTCGCCGCGCGACAGAATGACGTTCTTGACCGCCATCTCGGGCGAGACCACCCGCAGCAGGGGCGCGCTCTGTTGCAAGGCGAGCACATCCGTCATGGTGCGGCCCGGCGCCTGGTCGGCCAGGTGTTCCTGATCCGTGGGCACTTCCTGCTGGGAGAGCAACACCTTGTCCGCGCCGCCCATCGCAACCATCGTTTCCTTCATGCCATTTTCCATGCCCTTGATGATGGCCGTCATCCCCACCAGACTGGCGACGCCGAGGATGATGCCCAGCATGGTCAGCAGAGAGCGGAACTTGTGCGCCCAGACTTCCTTGAGGCCGGCAATGATGGTGGGCAACAGACTCATGGCATCAGAAAACGCCATCCGCCGGACCGACGTGCGAATGGATTCATCACGGAGCAACGACTGGGCGTTCCCTTACTCATAACGCAGGGCTTGAATGGGATTGAGCCGCGCGGCTTTCACGGCGGGAACGATGCCGGCCAGAACACCCACCATCACACTGAAACTGAAGGCCACCACCAACGACAGCGGCGTAACCAGCGGGGCGTTATCTGTGGGCGACAGATGCCCCAGAAATTGCACGAGGCCAAAGGACGCAATCAGTCCCGCCACACCTCCGAAAACCGCAATCACCACCGATTCCGCGAGAATCTGGATGAAAATGTCGCGGGTGGAAGCGCCGACGGATTTGCGAATGCCGATCTCGCGGACGCGCTCGGAAATGCTGGCCAGCATGATGTTCATGATGCCGATGCCGCCCACCAACAAGGCAATTCCGGCGATCAATCCGCCGCTGAGCCGGGCATTGCGCACGAAAATCTGAATCTGCTCCGCCCATTCTTCCTGGGTGCGGAAGGTAAAATCTTCGATGCCGCGATGCGTGCTCATGAGCACGTTGCGGATCTGCTGCAAGGCCTGGGGCAGTTGCTCCACACTGGCGACCTTCAGTTCCAGGTTGGACAGCCGGGGATCCCCCGTCGCCCCGCCCGCGCCGCCCACCGGTTGAAAGCCGGGACCGTAACTGGTGACGTTGATGCCGCTGCGGAACTTCATCCACACGGTGTTGAGCGGCAGGTAGATCGTGGCGTTTTTCAGGCGAAACGCGAAACTCCCCGGCGCGCGCCGGGCAAATCCGCGATTTCGCGCCACCCCACCGGAAACAGCCGGCGTTTTCGCCGCTTGTTGCGCGGTAAATTCACGGAGCTTGCGTTCCTGTTCGCTCTCGTAATGTTGAAACATGCCGATGATGGTGAACGGCACACCGTTCAGATAAATCGTCTCCCCCAACGGAAGAATTTCGTGACCGACCTGATCCGGCGCGCCCCACAATTCATCGCGCGTGGCCGTGCCAATGACGCACACGTTGCGGGCCATCTCATCGTCGAGTTCATTGAACATGCGCCCGTGCGCGATGACGTGCTCAAACATGTCCAGTGCCGAAGGCCAGACGCCGCTGCACAACCACGGACGGAACGTGCGGCCGTTGGCGGAAGCGGTGGCGGACAGGCGCATTTCCGGGGAATGCCGGGTAATCAGCGACGCGTTGTGTTGCAGGGCAAAGACGTCGTTGAGCGTGATGCCCACCGCCTGGTCGGCGAGATGCTCCTGATCGGGCGGCAGGTCGGCCGATTCCACCCGCACTTTTTCCAAGCCGCCAATGGCCACCAAGGATTCCTTCGCCCCTTTTTCCATGCCGGCCACGAGCGCGGACATGGCCACGAGACTGGCCACGCCTAAAATGATTCCCAGCATCGTCAACGCCGATCGGAATTTATGCGCCCAGATCTCGCGCAGGCCGGCCATCAAGGTGGGGCTCCACGGCGCCGCGGCCTGCCGCCACATATCCGACGAGGGAGGGAATGGCCCCGCGCTCATGGCTTCGACTCCAGCGACGGGGCGGACGCCTCCGCATTCGTCCGGTCCAGCCCCGCGAGGGTAGCGTCCACTTTCTCCGCGATCTTGCCATCGCGAATCTCGATGCGCCGCGGCGTGACGGCGGCAATCTCGGGATCATGCGTGACCAGCACGATGGTGCGCCCCGCCGTGCTCAGACGACGGAACAATCCCAGAATCGTTTCGCCCGTGTGCGAATCCAGATTGCCCGTCGGCTCATCGGCAAACACCAGGCGCGGATCGTTCACCAGCGCCCGGGCAATCGCGGCGCGCTGTTGCTGGCCGCCGCTCAACTGGCTGGGCCGGTGCCGGGCGCGATTGGCCATGTCCACGCTCTCGAGCGCGGCCATGGCGCGCTGCCGCCGTTCCCGCCCGGAAATGCCGCTGTAAATCATCGGCAATTCCACATTTTGCAGCACATTCAACTTGGGGAGCAGATTAAAGAACTGAAACACGAAGCCGATTTTCCGATTGCGAATGGCCGCCAATTGCCGCGCCGACGCGCCCTGAATCATCATCCCGTCCAGCTTG
>MWDV01000021.1 GCA_002070715.1 Verrucomicrobia bacterium ADurb.Bin118 | reverse complement strand
GCGCGGCGGATTGAGCAGGAACAACGCGCGCTGCATCGGACGCGGGAATTCGGTCTGGAACAATCCCTGACCGGTTTCCGCGTGGGATCGGTACGGGCATTGAACACCGTGCCGCTCACGCGCGGGATTGAGGATCAAATTGTTTACGCCACCCCGGCGCGACTGGCGGAACTGCTGCGCCGGGATGAATTGGACGCCGGCTTGGTCAGCGTGGTCGAGCCGTTGCTCAACGATCGTTACGACATTCTCGACGGCGTGGCCGTGGCCGCGTTGGGGGAGGTCAAGAGCGTGTTTCTCGCGCATCGCCGGCCGCTGACGGAAGCCGCCGTGGTGTTTTGCGATCCGGCGTCTCTGACCAGCGTGCTGCTCTTGAAAGTGCTTCTGGCCGAGCGCGGCCTGCGGCCGGAGTATCAGCCGTTGAGTGATTATGCGGCGGCCGCTGACAAGGACTTTGTGCTGCTCATCGGTGACGCAGCCCTGGACTTCGCCTTCCGTGAGACGGGCCACGAGATTCTGGATCTCGGCGCGGCTTGGTCAGAGTTGACGAATCTACCGTTTGTGTTTGCGGTCTGGGCGTTGCGGCGGGGGGTGGCCAACACCGAACTGCGCCGCCAGCTCCGTGAAGCCAAGGATTTCGGCATGGACACCCTGGACCAAATTATCCGCAGCCGGACGGAATACACGGAGGATTTTCGCAAGGATTACTTCGGCTGGCACATCCACTACCATCTGGGCGCGGATGAGAAACGGGGCATCGCCAAATTCATGGAACTGCTCCGCCGCCACGGCTGGGGGCCGGTGCACGAGCCCCGGTTTGTCTGGTAACCCCGGCGCTTGCCCCCTGCCCTGCGCTATTGCTCACGTGCTTTCCATTATGGCGTCTGTTGGATCCGATAGAACTGCTGGGGCTGACTGAACGCGTTAGTCACTGTCGTGCGGGTAAGGGCCCCATCACTGGAGATGTCTCTAGACAATGTCATCCAACTTCCAGCACTGAGATTGGAACGGCTTTGGACGGCGTAGTGCCCACCGAGTTCGCTGGTGAAAGTGAGGTGCAAATCATTCTCCATTCTCTCGATTGCCGTGATTGCGGGTTTCGCGAGCGGCGTGAAGGTGAAGTCGCTGATCACGACTTCGATCGGCTGGCTGTTTGCTGGACCAGTGTCTGGGTTGTTTAACCAAAGATTGAAACGGAAACGTTCTTGACCAGGAGAGGGAACATAATGTCCGGCCGACGGATCGTGCCGGTAAACCCAATTGTCAATAACAGAGGCAGGCGGATAGTTGGTTTGGGATTGATCGCCCTTCAACGCAACGAATTCAATCGAACCCGGTTGCCACCTGAAAAATCGTGTTAACGTCGAATTTGTGCTGAGGTCAGGAAGGTAATAACGATGCCGGTTCCCGACTATGAAGTCAGGCTGCACAATAGACTGCGAGTTCGGACCGGAAGGGACGCCCCAGCGGGAGTCCTCAAAGTCGAATTCGCGGTTGTGGGACTCCCCAGAGGTATCATCGTTGCCGTATGCGTCCCAAACGAAGTAACCCACAGTGGCGTTAACGTCGAGGGTGTCGACGCGGCTCTGGGTTTTGAAGAGGTACGTGCCGTAGCCCAGGTGGTCCAGCAAGATCACTTCGCTAGCCCGAATATTTCATCAGAGCGGGGCGAGGCGGATTTATGGGGCAAAGCGGAAGTGGATTGGCTTTGAAGCCTCGAAAAGGCTGATTTTTTCCCTACGTGGGCACAGTCCCCCTTACCCCCGTGGTTGATCGGCGTGCCGGGGACAGCACTCCCGAAGGTTCAGCCGCTGCCCAAGGCGCGGAACACCTGGCCGAAGATGTTCTGATACGGATAGGCGCTGGAGAGCCGCAGTTGCACCCGCCGCGTGTTGCGCAACACCACCGCGCCAATCTTCAAGAGTTTCAACCGGATCGTGCCCGCTTGCGCCCGCGCCAGTTCCGTCCCCGCCAAACCCAGCGCCCGCAACCGCTCCAGCAGCACATACCCGCAACTGCTCAAGAGCAGCCGGAACTGATTGGCCCACCAACCACAGCAACTGGTCCGGTCGGCAAACAATCCCAATTGCTGTTCCTTGATCCGGTTTTCCATCTCGCCCCGGGCGCAATACACTTCGTCGTAGAGGGTCTGCGCTGCCCCTGCAAGATTGGTCACCACAAAACGCGGGTTGCTCCCTTGGTCGGTGTGCTCGGCCTTGACCAACACCCGCCGCGCCTTGTCCCAGGTGTCGGCGGCATAATGGACTTCACCAAAGCGCCGTTGCTTCGCCTGGGTTTGCAGGAACGCCTGTTCCGATTGCTCAATCAAACCCCGCGCCAGTGCCTGCACCCGCGCGTTTTGGGCCAGACCAACCAGGTAATGCACATGGTTTTGTTCGCACCAGCGCAGCATGCGCCAGCGGCAGAACCCCGCATCCCCCCGGAAAATGATCTTCACGTGCGGCCAGACTTGGCGGAGGCGTTGGACCAACAGCTTCAACACCGCCCAGGCGTGATGGGCCGCGCCCACATTGCCCGGACGCAAATACGACACCAGCAATTGCTCACCGCAAAACACGTAGAGGGGCAGGAAACAATAATCCCCGTAGTAGCCATGGAAGAACGCGCCGGCCTGCCGGCCATGCACCCGGTCGTCGGTTGTGTCAAAATCCAGAATCAACTCGGTGGGTGGAGTGGCAAACGAAGCGATGAACTGATGGACCAACACCGCATGCACCGCCCAGGCGACCTGCCGGTCGGCGCGATTTTCCAGCCGGCACAACGTGGGGCTGGAAGCCAGTGCGCGGTCGCGCTCCACAGCGGTTTGCCAGGCCAGATCATGCCGTAACGTGTCGTGATCATTGAGGTCTTCGTAACCGGCAGCCAGGCCGTAGAGGCGCTGGCGGATCAGCGCCAGCAGCGGATGCTTGATCCGGCCGGGCGCGCGCGGATCGGGCAGCACTTGGGCCAG
>MWDV01000020.1 GCA_002070715.1 Verrucomicrobia bacterium ADurb.Bin118 | reverse complement strand
GACGCAATTGACCTTTGGCGCGCTGGACCCGAAGAACATCAAAACCAACCTGATGACCGCGGGCATCACGGCCGAGGTGGCCGGCAACGCCGCGAACCTGCTCATGGACATCAAACCCGGCTACATGCTGGGGGCGAAACCCCGCCAACAAGCGATCGGTCACGTGCTGGGGATTTTTGCCGGCGCCCTGGTCTCCGTGCCCGTGTTCTATTGGGTGTTTCTCAAAGGCGGCCCGTCCGAATTGATTCAGGAACAATACCCGATGCCCGCGGTGAGCATCTGGAAAGCCGTCGCCGAAGTGCTCACCGAAGGTCTGTCCAATCTGGCCATCTCCGCGCGTTGGGCGGCGTTGGTGGGCGGTTTGCTGGGCCTGGCGCTCGAAGGCATCCGCCTCGCTACCAAAGGGCGCTTCTGGCTGTCGGGCGTGGGCGTGGGATTGGCGGCGGTGATTCCGTTCAACACCTGCCTGGCGATGTTCCTTGGCAGCCTGTTTTTCTGGCTGGCAGAACGCACTTTTAAGCGGCCCGACTCCGCCGCCCACCGGGTGATTGTCCAAAACCAGGAACCGATTTGCGGCGGCGTGATCGCCGGCGGCGCCTTGATGGGGATCGCCGTAATCCTTTTGGAAAATTTTCCGCTGGCGAAATGAGCGCCCACGACGCTACCCGCGCGGCTTTTCGATGAAGGCGTAGGCGTTGTGATTGTGAATGCTCTCCTGGTTTTCCGCCTCAACTTGGTACCAGGTGATGTCCGGATGCGCGTTCAGCCGGAGCGCGATGTTGCGGACCAGATCTTCGACGAACACCGGATTGGCGTACGCGCGCTCGGTCACATGTTTTTCGTCCTCGCGTTTCAACAACGCGTACAATTCCGAACTGGCGCTGGCTTCGATTAACGTGATGAGGTCTTCGATCCACACCGATTTCCGGAAGCGCACCCGGACGGTCACTTCCCCGCGCTGGTTATGCGCGCCCCGGGTGCTGATGGCCTTGGAGCAAGGACACAGCGTGGTGACATTGGCTTTGACCGTCAGCACGAAATCCGTTTCGTCGCCGCACGCGGCGGCATCAAATCGCGCGATATAATCCAGCACACTCTCCCGACCGGACACCGGCGCCCGCTTGGTCAGGAAATAGGGGAACTCCATTTCGAGATGCGACGTGGCCGCGTGCAGTTTGCGCTGCATGGCGTGGAGGATGTCCGGAATGTTTTCCACGTGAATGATGTTGCCGTGGGCATTCAGGACTTCCAAGAAGCGGCTCATGTGGGTGCCCTTGAATTGATGGGGCAGGTCCACAAACAGACCGATGGTGGCCACCGTGTTTTGATGGACGCGCGCTTTGTCGCGCACCTGAATCGGAAAGCGCAGTCCGCGCACGCCGACCTTGTCAATGCGCAGGGCGCGATAATCGCGTTCGCTTTGTTTGTCGCAAAGCGGTTTGCTGTTTTTGCGCGGCTGCGCCGGTAAATGTTTCCCGCGGACATGGGACGGTTTTTTTGGCATGGGCGGAGTTTAGCCTGATAGGGTGAATCCTCCAAATCTTCTCCTACGGTTTTTTGCGGGGCCCGGTTGCCAAAAAGAATTTTGACAGGCCGCCGTCCTGACCCGACCATGCGTCGCACATGAAAGTGTGCCGATCTTTTGTTGTCTTTGCGGTTTGTGTCTTCTTGGGCCAATCGGGGGATGCGTGGGGCGCGGAAACTTTCCGGGTCGCCACCTACAACTTGGAAAATTACCTGGACCACGGTGGCAGCGGACGCCGGCTGAAAAGCGAAGCGGCCAAGGCCAAGATTCGCGAGGCGATCCGGGCGCTGAACGCGGATGTGATTGCGCTTCAGGAAATGGGTTTGCCGAGTGCGCTGGAAGAATTGCGCCGGTCGTTGCAGGCGGAGGGCCTGCATTACCCGCATTGGGAACATGTCCGCGGTTGGGATACAAATATACATGTGGCGGTCCTAAGCCGGTTTCCCATCGTGGCCCGGCGTTCGCACACGAACGATTCCTTTCTCCTCACCGGGCGGCGGTTTCATGTGAGCCGCGGCTTTGCCGAAGTGGACATTCAAGTTTCCCCCACGTACCGATTTACCCTCTTTACCGCGCATTTGAAATCGAAACGCCCCCTCGCCAGCGCCGACGAAGCAGAAATGCGCTTGGAGGAGGCGAAACTGCTGCGCGCGAAAGTTGACGCGCGCCTGGCGGCGGCTCCGCGGGCCAACATCGTGGTGGTGGGCGATCTCAACGATACCAAGGATTCGCGCCCTGTCCGGGCGCTCATCGGAATGGGCCGGAGCAAGCTGGTGGATACACGTCCCGCCGAACAAAATGGCGACACCATCACCGCGGCCAATCCGACCTGGGACCCGCCCCACATTACTTGGACCCATTTTTACGGCAAGGAGGATACCTACAGCCGGCTGGATTACATTTTGCTCAATCAAGACATGGCGCGCGAATGGGTGCGGAGCGGGACTTACGTGTTGACCCTGCCCAATTGGGCGCTCGGTTCGGATCATCGGCCCATCGTGGCCGAGTTTATCGCGGAAGATAAATGAACTCGGCACGGGCGACCGGATGAGGGTCGCAACCCGCCGTACGCGTTTGGGGAATCCACTTGCTCCGCGCCTCAGAAATGACCTAATTTTAGCATGCGGAATGGGTTTCGGCTCTGCGTCATCGGCCGATGGGCACTTTCATGTCTGTCGTCATGACAGGGAAGGATGTTTTGAATTACCGAATGAATTCCGGATTTTTTGCAGATTGGAAGGGTGGCTGAGTGGTTAAAGGCACCTGACTCGAAATCAGGCGTAGTCGCAAGGCTACCGTGGGTTCGAATCCCACCCCTTCCGCCAATCTCAATTCTAGCCAATGTTTACAGGGGTTTTGCGCACTTTTCGGAGGGTTTTTAGCGCCGGGGAATGTA
>MWDV01000019.1 GCA_002070715.1 Verrucomicrobia bacterium ADurb.Bin118 | reverse complement strand
GACCAGGCCCGCCAGACCGGTGGAAATAAAAGCCCATTGCCAGCCCCACTTCAGGGCAATGACCGGCACCAACAAAGGCGCCAGCACCGCCCCCACATTCGAGCCGGCGTTGAAAATACCCACGGCCAAGGCGCGTTCGCGGCGGGGAAACCACTCGGCCGTGGTCTTGACAGCGGCGGGGAAATTACCAGATTCCCCCAAGCCCAGCAAAAACCGCGCGATGCCAAAGCCCAACGGCGTCCGCGCCAGCGCGTGTCCGGCGGCGGCTAGACTCCACAGCACCAGCGCCACCGCGTATCCGATGCGCGTCCCCACCCGATCCATGAAACGGCCCATGATGACGAAACCGATGGCGTACGCGAGCGTGAAGGCGGCGTTGATGTCCCCGAACTGGCGATCCGTCCAGCCCACAATCTTCTCCAGCTCCGGCGCCAACACGCCAAACACCGCGCGATCCACGTAGTTGACCGTGGTCGCCAAAAACAGCAGGGCGCAGATGATCCAGCGGTAGTGGCCGGCGCGGGGATTGGGCGAAGTCGGATCAGTCATGGTGATCAGAGGTTACTCAAAAGCCGTTTCCATCAAGACCAATGTCCGCGTTCCGGTGTAGCGGATGCAAAGATTGGTGGCGCCCGCCGGCAACGGCGTCCGCACCACGACGGATTGGCCGGGGGCAATGACCGTGGCGGGCGCCGGCGAATGATCATTGACCGACACCGTCAGCGTGCCGTCCGCAGAGGCCGGGTTGCGCACTGTCGTGACCACAAAACGCCGGCCCGCTGGAACCCGCGCCCAGAAGAAACCGCTGCCGAGGCCCGAACCGCCGGTGGGCAATCGCAGGCTGGACGCCGTGGAGTAACCATACGCACCGAACGGCTGCCGGCCCTGCGGGACGAACTGGTCGCCGGGTTGCATGTTCCAGGCGCCAGTATTCGCGGGTAACGGCGGCGAACGCGGTCCGTCCGGTGCCGGAATCCATTCCGTGTTCGGCAGCAATCCGTTGAGCGAACCGCACACCGTGCCGCGTTCGGAAGGAAAATCGGCCCAACGAATCGGCGCTTCCACCAGCGGATGAATCTCGTGACCCCCGGATGTCCCGGCATAGACCACCAGGTTCACCAACAACCGGTCCGCCACCGGATCCAATCCCGCGCGCTGGGCCAGATCAAATCCGCAAAGCAGAACCGACCCGGCGCCGTCAAACATCTCCGCAAGCGCGACGCCTTCCAAGCCGCGATCGTAGTCCGCCAGAATGGCGGTGTGTTCGAGCGCCGCAGGATGACGTAATTTGAAGCCGGCGGTCACCGGATACACCCGCGGAAAGCGGGGTTGGGTTTGATCCCAGCCTGTGTAATCCGACCACAACCGCAAACGCCGGCGATCAAGGCCGGCGAACACCGGATGCCAAGGCCGTTCGGGGTTCACGTTCATTTGCTCGCGGAACGGTCGTGTAAGCGGCGGATAATGCGGATCGTTTGGTGAACTGGTAAGGAACTCGACCGCCACCGGCAGCCAGTCGCCATCAAACCGTGTCGCGTCCTGGGCCAGGCAAAGCACGCGTCCGCCCGCACGTACAAACCGGCGCAGCGATTCCGCCGCCGCGCGCAACGTATCATCCCACGCGTTTTCCCCGAGTAACAGCACTTTCAAATCGCCCGGGAGCCGGGCGGGCGACGCAATGGATTCGCATTGGATGCCATTGGTTCGTAACGCCGCCACCGTGCGCCCCGAAGGATCATAACATCCGATCCGGACGGATGGATTCAATCGAACCGCCCCGGCCGCGGACGGATCGCGCCGGGCAACAAACAACGGCACGCCGTTCGTGGAGCGGAGTTCACCATCGGCCATCACGCGTCCGGCGATCCAATAATCCCCCTCGGGCAGATGGGCGGGCAGATCAAGCGCCAGCGGTTGGCGCCACACGTCAAAGTACGCCAGGGCAGGCAACGCGATCCGGGTCTGGCCAAATTCCCGGCCGTCATCCGTGCGCAGGACGACTTCCAGCGTGGCGTTGGTCAGCGGGCGGTGATCGTCGTCGTCATTGACCACATGCGCCACAGGCCGAAGCGTGGTCCCCGCATACACCTGCGGCGTCCACAACTCCCAACTCAACAGCACGGGTTGATACGCAAGCCGCAACGCATCCGCCACCAGTTTGGGTTTCATGTCGGCGAAGGACGCAATGCCCGCCCAATTATAGAACAGGATTGTGAACGGCATCAGACCGGCCAGGCGCGGGTTGAGCGGACGCATTCGCCGGAACAATTCGCCCGCCTGCCCCGTCATGAAAGCCTGGTATTCGAGTGCGTCCTTCCGCGGCGTGGGGGTATGACCGATCCAGCCCAAGCGCGGCGCGAGCTGTTTGCTGCGGACGACGTTGAACTCGCCCGCGGACCCGGTAAACGACCCGACACATTCGGTGAATGTGAGCGGCTGGTTCTTTGCCGGATCACCGAACAATGGCTGGGGATACAGCCGGTCGCGCAGATTGTAATAGGTGAGGAATGAGTTGTAATACCACCCCCAATAGCGATGCACATCGCACACGTCTCCTTCGCGGCCCTCGCCATAACCGGCATTGCCGATGTAAGGCCGCGTGTCATCCCAGCGGCGCAGTTCCTCATGCGCGCGCGTGAGCAACGCGCTGAATGCCGCGCCCCGTTCCCCGGACACTGGGAGCTCGTTCGCCAGCAAATATATTACAATGCTGGGATGCGAGGCGTAGCCTTCCAATAACTTCCGGTAGCCGGCGATCACGCGGTCGGCGTCGGTCGGCACCACGCGTTTGCCTTCGTCCGCGCCAGGCGGCGCGCCGTAGCGTCCGGCATAGAGCAGCATGCCCAGTTCATCGCAAACTTCAAACCACACCGGGGATTCGTCGGTGGTGATGCGGAAG
>MWDV01000018.1 GCA_002070715.1 Verrucomicrobia bacterium ADurb.Bin118 | reverse complement strand
ACTGCGACAAGGAACGCCAAAAGTACAGCCTTTTTCTCGATTTTTTCAGCTTTTTTGACTTTTCAAACAGGCTCTCAGAGGCAGTCGCCCAGGCGGGAATATGGGAAAGACTGGGAACATCGTGACCCCCCTTCGCCTTGGTTTTTGGTCTGGCAAAATGTTGGTTGGGTTTCATGGTCGTCTGGGTCGGCGCTTTTGGCCAGAACGCGCCTCGCCTTGATTCATGCGGGGCTTCACGCCAGAGGTGCTTGAGTTCTTGGAAACGGCGCTGACTCATCACTTGTAATTTGACCGAGGTTTGCCAAACCGGTTCAAGGGGCCACAATGTCCCCAACTTTGCTTATTAGCTCCCCAAAAACGGTTGCTTTTTTGCGGCATCTCTTGAGAAACAGTCATTGTAAAACAGATGGATGGAGAAATACTCGCGGTCGGGCAGTTAAATTGGAGCGGGTGAAGGGAATCGAATCCTCGCCCGACGCTTCCACAGCCACTTCTGTAAGTGACTGAAATTACCATACATCAACGAGTTACCGAAAAACCGCTTCCAAGGCAATCGCGAAAAATAACCCCAGAAAACGAACCTTGTTTGTCACACTCTGTCACACTCGATGCCAGCAACTGCTTGAACGCGGTCCTCGGAACCGAAGCTGTGCTCCGCTCATTCATGCGGCTGGCATTTTCCTCGGTCTGCCCTTCGGCCAGCCGCCCTTTTTGGCGTTCCGACGCGCTGCCTCAGCCTTGGCGGGGCTGGTGGCCCTCCCACCGTAAGCTGCCAGCACGTGACCGATGTCCGCACCGCACTTGGGACATTTCAGTTTGCTCATTCCTTCAACTCCTGCGCCATGCGGCCCAGCCGTTCGACCAGATGCAGAATCGAAACCACTTCCATCTTCGGTCCAAGGTCGTAGGACTCCTTGCCCGGCACGACTACCAGCAGCCGATCCAGTTTCAAGTCCGCCATCGCCACATGCATGGACTTGGTGATGCCCGGCGCGTCGCCGAATTTGAATTCAAATCCGATCCGCTGGCCTTGCCACAACACCATCAAATCTAGTTCAGCCCCGCCGTGCGTCGCCCAGAAATAAGCATCTCGGTCACCCGTGATTTGCAGCACCTGTTCCAGCGCGAAACCCTCCCACGACGCGCCCAACTTGGGATGCTCATCGAGCCGCTGCGGGCTGGGCAGATGCAGCAACCCGTGGAGCATTCCCGAATCGCGGATGTAAACCTTCGGGGCTTTGACCTGACGCTTGCCCAGATTCTCGAACCACGGCGGTAACTGCCGCACGAGAAACGCCGCCGCCAGCGCATCCAGATACCGCCGCGCCGTCTTGTCCGTCACTCCCAGCGAGCGCCCGATCTCCGAACCGTTCCACGTCTGCCCGTGATAATGCGCCACCATCGCCCAGAACCGGCGCATCACGGCGGGCGACTCGCTCACGCCAAACTGCGCCAAGTCCCGCTCGATGACTGTCCGCTCCATGTCGTCCTGCCACTGCCGCGCCACTTCATCCGTCTGCGCCAGATACGGCACGGGGAAGCCGCCCCGCCACCACAATCGCCGATGCTGCTCCGCGCCGATCTCGCCCAGCCCCAACCCCGCCACGTCCACGAACGACACGCGGCCCGCCAGTGATTCCGTCACGCCCTTCATCAGCCACGGCGACACGCTGCCCAGTATCAAAAACCGCGCCGGTAACGGACGCCGATCCGCCCAGACGCGCAGCAACGGAAACAATTCCGGCATCCGCTGCGCCTCATCAATCACTACCAAGCCTGTCAGCGGTTCGAGCACCGCCGCTGGCTGCCGCATCAAGTCTTGAGTCGCCGCGCTCTCCAGATCGAAATACCGCGCCGCCCGCCCCGCCATGAACTGCTGCGCCAGCGTCGTCTTGCCGATCTGGCGCGGCCCAAGCAAGGCCACGACCGGATAGTGCTCAATCCGCGTTGCCAGCATCTCCAAATATCGCGTTCGCTCAACCATAGTTGTAGCCTAACCGTGAATCCTCGGAATGTCATTCCGATATTTCACGCTAACTTGTTAAACGCTTTGTTTACAATTACTTGCATCCTTGAAGCAGTGCAGAAAACTGACCTGTCCAGTTATCATTGAAAAACCGGAGTTTGGCTTTGATTTTTCAAGCATGTCTAAATCGTTGCTGCACACGAACAACTTACAACCAATATCCACCAGCAAAACCGCGCCGGAGTCTGGCGCTTCAGCGCTCAGACTTCTCCAAGCCCCACACGGCTCCGTCAAATCTCCAAACGGACGTTTAAGAGTTTGATAATACCCATCATGATGGGTATTATAGAGGCGATGACTGGAAAATTCGTCGCCTACTACCGGGTCAGCACCACCAAACAGGGGATCAACGGACTCGGCATGGATGCCCAGCGGGACGCCGTGGCCAGATACCTCAATGGCGGGGATTGGAAGCTAATCGGAGAGTTTGCCGGGGTTGAAAGCGGCAAGCGCAACAACCGGCAGGAGATGGAAAAGGCTATTGCCCTCTGCCGCAAGGAAGGAGCGACCCTCCTGATCGCCAAGCTCGACCGGTTGGCCCGCAACGCGGCCTTCTTGCTGAACCTGCGTGACAGCGGCGTGGACTTCATCGCTGTAGACATGCCCCATGCGGACAAATTCACGGTCGGCATCATGGCGCTCGTAGCTGAGAAGGAGCAACGGTATTTAATTTTGGGGGACAAAGTTTGGATTTTTGAGGGTGTGGTTCATGAGGACGATCAATTTCCGCATGACGGCGGTGAGGGCGACTTTGGCGGGTTTGCCGGCCGCGCGCAGGCGCTGATAGAACGCCTTGAG
>MWDV01000017.1 GCA_002070715.1 Verrucomicrobia bacterium ADurb.Bin118 | reverse complement strand
CGAGAGCATCAATTGGAGACTCGGGGGCGCTTATCCGCGCGGCGGATTGCGGGACTGGGAATGGCTGCGGGACCGAACCTCAAACCCGCTGTAAACATCCAATCTCACTCTGCGAGTTAACGCGCTCCATCCATCACTGCGGGATAGCGGTGGGATAAGCTAACGCGCGTTGCGCTCGTGCGGGAGGAGGCGACGGACAAAAGGCGCACCCTTGGGTGCGCCTTGAAAGACCTCAAAATTTCGTCGGATGGCTTGACCCCGTCGGTCACGGGCCCGGGCTGTGGTCAACTGCGGGACAACAGGGCGGAGGCGGCCGATCGCTTGGCAAAGGGATTGATCCCCTCGTACAGCCAGACCGCCAAGGAACGGAGCGCGCCTCTCCAATCGCCGGCGCCAAACTCAAGCAATCGCTGGGCGGCCAAGGCATCCGCCGCGGTCAGGGCGGTGGCTTCCGCGCTGGCGCTGACTTGGTTGACCACACGCAGCCAGCAGGTGCCGCCGTCAATTTCTTCCGGCTCATAACGTTCGGCGCGGAAACCTGGGGTCGGCTCTTCCACATGCACCACCCGCCGCCAACCGAGGCGCGACCATGCGTCCGGCGAGGCGGCTGGCCGGGAGCGGTCGGTCAACCCGCCGCCTTGGAGAAAGGTGGTGCTGATTTCACCCGTGAGAATGTTGGCGCATTGCATAACTGTCACACACTTTCAGTTTCCATCTGGACCCCGGGACCGTCCCGCCGTCCGGATGATCAAAACACAGCAAGTGATATGCCGATGTGAAACATCAAACCAGCGCCGGTGAAAGGGCGGCGTTTTACCTGCGGATTAAGCCGGTTTTCTTAATAAAACACCTGATTTCCGCGTTTTCGGTGTTTTGCAATGGCCATGGCAAAGAGGGCTTCACGCGGGCGTGTCTCATTTTAAGATTGTCCCGTTTTCGGACAACAGGCCTTGGCGGCTGATCTGACATTTCCTTCCGGCCGAATTCTCGATTGGACCTTGTGATAACCCGGGCGAGTTGATCGCATTCCCCCCCAGACGCAAACAGTCTTGGCCGACGCCGCCACACCTCGCTCGCCGTCACGCTGCTCGATTGCCGGGATCTTGTGGCGCTCGGAGCAGCAAATCGCTCACCGGTTGACTGCGGCAGTTCTCTGAAATCGGCGCCGTCGGCGCTGAAGTGGCGGCCTTCCCATGGGCAATGCAACCCGGAGTCCGACGACCGGTCTGTTGGCAGGTGGGTGTCAGATTTAGCCGCTTGGATGCGGGCTGCGACGGGCTCCGCACGCATCTTCACGTCCCGGTAAAATTTGGAACGGTCCCCCGCGCGTCCGCGCCATCGGCAAAAAAGCTGCAAAAAAAAGTTGTCAAGCTGGGCCGGTTTTACTAAAGATACGGCGAATGCACCAAAAATGGGTGTGGGAGCAAACTGTTTTTGCTCCATCAGTCGGTATGTATGTACATGCAGAACAAAACCAACTAGCTACGGAGGAACTAAATGAAGTTTAATCAATGGACGATAGGGTTGGCGGCGGTCGGCGTCATCAGTCTCGCTTCGGCAGCGCGCGCCGAAGAGAGCGCGGTGCCGCTGATGACCGCTTTGTCATCCACCACCATCAGCGGATATGTAGACGTCTCGGCCCACTGGAATTTGGGATCGAAGAGCTACCATGGTCTGCCCTATTATAAATTCAACGGTCCGAACAAATCGGACGGATTCAACCTGAACGTAGTCCAACTGTCCATCGCCAAACCGCTGGATGAAAGCGAGTGGGCCGCCGGTTACAAGGTGGACCTTTGGATGGGGCCGGACGCCAATGTGCTCGGGACATCGTCGAGTTGGTGGGGCTGGGATGACGGCGATTACCGCTATGGCTCCGACTTTGCCATCCGCCAAGCCTATGTAGCGCTCCGCGCGCCGGTGGGCAACGGTATTGACTTCAAGGTTGGCGCGTTTGACACGATCATCGGTTACGAATCGCTAGAATCGGGCAACAATCCGAACTACACTCGGTCTTACGGACACACCATTGAACCCCAAACCCATACGGGCGTGCTGGCTACTTATCGCTTTAGCGATTACGTTTCGGCGGCCGTGGGCGTGGCCAACACCGTTGGACCGCGGATCAATGAACGAGCCTTTCTCCCTTGGGGGTGGGGATCTGGTTATGGCAAGTCGGAGTCCTACAAAACCTACATGGGCTCGATTGCCTTGAGTGCCCCGGAAGATTGGGGTTTCCTGGCCGGGTCAACGCTGTACGGCGGCGTGGTAAATGGTTTCAGCAGCAACGCCGGGGAAAATATCACATCCTGGTACGCGGGCGCCACGCTGGCCACGCCAGTAGAGGGATTGAAGTTCGGAGCCGCATTTGACTACATGGACCCTCACCATTTGGACTATGATGCGTGGGCGGTTGGCCTGTACGCCTCCTATCAGGCGACGGATAAGTTGAGCTTCCACGTTCGTGGTGAACACTTGCGCTGGGAAGAGGATTGGGACGATGACGAAAAGCTATGGGCGCTCACTGGGACGGTTCAGTACGACCTGTGGCAGAACGTGATCAGCCGCGTGGAAGTGCGATGGGATCACAATAGGGATCGAGGCTTCGGCAAGTACGAATCGAAGAAAGACGCCGTCCTGCTCGCCGGCAACATCATCTACAAGTTCTAATCTCGCTTAGAACCCTTAGCACCTCTTCCGGGAAAACCGGAAGGGGTTTTTTGCGCCCTGAATTCCTTGGGATCGCCGATATAAAGAGCTGAAATTCTGAATCCTGCACCAGAGAACGCCCCTATCTTTTCGATCGGCGGTCCCGCCCGTCT
>MWDV01000016.1 GCA_002070715.1 Verrucomicrobia bacterium ADurb.Bin118 | reverse complement strand
TTCGTTGGTTTTGCTCTGTTTGCGGTAAATCTCGCCCAAGCGAAAGATCGCCGTGGCCGCCAGGGCGCGATCCCGGCCATACTGCGCGCTGACGGCCCGATACGCTTCCGTCGCCGCGTCCAGATTGCGATTCGCCTCCTCCTCGAACAGTCCCTTTTGCAGCAACCCGCTCAAGTCATTCGTGGCCGCAATCGAGGCGGAGGGAATGAACGCCAAGACACAAAGGAGCAAAGGCGCAAGGCCGGAAATGATTCCCCTTGGCGCCTTGGCCTCTTGGCGACTTTGCGTTGAAACAGGTTTCCCCGATGAGGCCAGTGCAAGTTTGGTTTTCATGGTTCGCAGTATGACTGGTTCAGCGGTTCAAGTTGTCATGCTTTTGTAAAATATTCGGATGATTTTGATCCATCATTCTGTCCGTTCCCATTCCCCTGCCGAACATTCCTTTGCCCTTTCCCAACCCGAAGTTGGCAAGGGAATGAACGGCAAGGGAATAAAGAATGCGTTGATGTTTCAAATTTATGTGCCTTTTGCGCCTCTTTGTGGCCCTTCCTCCGGCAGTTCCAGTTTATAGCCCACGCCATGCACGGTCTTGAGCCAGCGTGGCGACTCGGAATTCTTCTCCAGCTTCGCCCGCAAACTGCCGATGTGCGTGTCCACCGTGCGCGTGGTCGGAAACGCCGCGTAGCCCCACACCACATCCAGAAATTTTTCGCGCGACACCGGTTCGCCGTCCGCCTCCGCGAGCAATCGCAGCATGGCAAACTCTTTCGCCGTGAGATGAATCACCTTGCGTCCGCGCGTGGCCGTTTGCCGCGCCAGATCAATCTCCACCTCGCCCAGCTTGAATTTCACCGGCGATTTGCCCTGCCGTTGCGCGCGCCGCAACAACGCCCGCACCCGTGCCAGCAATTCCTCCGTGCTGAACGGTTTCACCAGATAATCATCTGCGCCCGCGTCCAGCCCGTTCACGCGATCTTCGATCTGCCCTTTTGCCGTGAGCATCAGCACCGGCATCGTGTGGCCCAGCCGCCGCAGCTCCGCGCACACCGCGAAGCCGTCGAGCTTCGGCATCATGATGTCGAGCAGGATGAGGTCGGGCTTTTCTGCAATGGCCTTGCGCAGACCGATCTCGCCATCGGCGGCGGTGATGGGCCGATAGCCTTCCTCAAGCAACACGTCGGCCAGCGCCGTCCGCATCGGCGCTTCGTCTTCAATGATCAAAATGCGCGACATATTTTTAACGGCGAGTGAACAAGGATGAGTACGGATAAGAGTCATCCGCAGATGACGCGGATTTCACCGATTGGACTGAAGGGATTTCATCTGCGTCAATCGGCGGCATCAGCGGAAGAATATGTGTTTTATCCGCGTTCATCCATGTTCATCCGTGGTGGGATTTTTTCCGGCAATTCAATCGTGAACCGGCTGCCCATGCCGATTTTGCTCTCCACCCGCACCCGCCCACCATGCGCGGCCACGATGTGTTTCACAATGCTTAACCCGATGCCCACGCCCTGAGTCTCGCGCCGCAATTCCGAGCCGAGCCGATGAAACCGCTCAAAAATCTTTTCGCGCTCGGACGCGGGAATCCCCGGACCGTGGTCGGTCACGGAAAGATTGAACGTGCCGGGCTGTTGCTGCGGCGCGGCGTTTTCCAGGGCCACCGTTACGGTCGCGTTTGGCGGCGAATGTTTGATCGCGTTATCAACCAAATTCACCAGCGCTTGCTGAAGCGCGCGGCCATCCACTTCCATTTCTGATCTCGGACTTTCAATTTGCGCTTTCAACTGCACCCCTTTCTCCGCCGCGTACGGCTGCATGAGCTTGACCGTCTGTTCCACCAAGGCCACGAGGTCGGTTGGCTCAAACTCATATTGTTTGCGACCCTGCTCAATGCGCGAGAAATCCAGCACGTTTTCGATCAGCGCCGAGAGCCGCCGACATTCCTGTCCGATGAACCGGAAATAATCGCGCTGCCGGGCCGGCTCGTTGACTTTGCCGCGCTCCAGATTTTCCGCCATGAGCCGCACCGCTGCGATGGGCGCGCGCAACTCATGCGAAACGCTGGAGACGAAGTTGGATTTCATTTCGTTGAGGCGCAGCTGGCGGAGAAACGCGCGGCGCGTGACGATCAAACCAATCAGCGTCGCCAACGCTGATAACACGATTAACGCGCCAAATAGCCGGGTGCGTTGGCTTTGTCGCGCGTATAAAATTTCCGGGCTGGCCAGCAAAACGCGGACTCGAAAAGGATAAGCGTGCTGATTAAGTAACAGGTTTTTCCACGTTCCATCCGCCTGCCCAAGCAACGTCAAACTGTGGTTGGTTGGCGCGCTGATCTGGCCGGGCGACAAAACAATTTTTCTTTTCGCCGTTTCAAATTCCACACGCGCATAGGGTGGGAGGGAAATCCTCGCCTTATGCACCGCCGTCGCGAGCGATTTCTCTACGACGGCTTGTGGAAACAACAGGCCCTGGTAGGAAAGGCCTTGCGGAACGGCGGAGTTGGTCGTGCTCGGGCGCGGCGGGTCCAATAGCAGCAGGAATTTTCCGCGGCCTGCATCCACCCAGAACGGCGCGGCGTTCCAAGTGTTCGTCGGGTATTGTTCTCGAAAATCTTCCAGCACCTGCCGAGCCGCCGTGTCCGCGTCCCACCAGGCCTTCAACGTCG
>MWDV01000015.1 GCA_002070715.1 Verrucomicrobia bacterium ADurb.Bin118 | reverse complement strand
CTTTGGCTTCTTTTCCAAGGGACTGTTGTTGTCCATGAACTGGCTGCACGACGCGTTGAAGCTGTCCTACGGCCTAGCCATCATCGCCATTACGTTCATCATCAAACTGTTGTTCTGGCCGCTGACCCAGGCGAGCACCCGCTCTATGAAACGCATGGCCGCCCTGCAGCCGCAAATGAAGGCGTTGCAGGAGAAACACAAGGACGATCCGGCCAAGATGAACAAGAAACTCATGGAGTTCATGCGGGAGCACAAGGTCAGTCCGCTGGGCGGGTGCCTGCCTATGCTGTTGCAGATGCCGGTGTTCATCGGGTTTTTCTACATGATCAAGAGCGCGATTGAACTGCGCGGGGCCAGTTTTCTCTGGGTGGCCGATTTGTCGCAGCCCGACACGTTGTTTTTCATTCCGGGATTGAACTTTCCCTTCAACCTCCTGCCGCTGTTGATGGGCGCCACGATGCTTTGGCAATCGCACATGACCCCGCCCTCGCCGAGCATGGACCCGATGCAGCAGAAAATGATGCGCTACATGCCGCTCATGTTCCTGCTGTTCCTCTACAATTTTTCCGCCGGCCTGACCCTTTACTGGACAGTGCAAAACCTGTTAAGCATCGTCCAGATGAAGCTGACCAAAAGCACCGAACCCGCGCCGGCGACGGCGCCCGGAGCCGCCCCCGGTCTGCCGCCTAAAAAACGAAAGTGACGCCGGCCCGGTGGCCGCGCCAAACCATCGCTTGCACCTCCAGAAATTGACTTATGTCCGCCGAACCCAAAGCCACGCTTGAACAACTGCTCCAGCACCTCGGCTTCACCGCCACCGTGGAGGAACACCAACTCGAGGACGGCATCCTGCTGAACGTGAAGACCGACGATTCCGGGCGGCTCATCGGCCGTCAGGGCCAGACGTTGGCCGACCTCCAATACATTACCAACCGGCTGCTGTTCCAGCGGGACAACCACGCGGCGAAGGTGACCGTGGACGTGGGCGGCTACCGCAGCCAGGCCCGCGAGGCCCTGCTCAAACGCGCCCAGGAAGCCGCCGAAAAAGTCCGGCGCTGGGGCGACGTGGTGGAATTGGAACCGTTGAACGCTTTTGACCGCCGCATTGTGCATACCGCGTTGAAGGATGATCCCGCGGTGGAAACGCACAGTGTGGAAGTGGACGGCACGGACAAGAAAGCCATTCTCTTGCGTCCCCGGCGTTGAGCGGCGCGGGACGTTGCCGGCGTTTTCGTCAACGGCCGTCGGCGGGGACCAAGCGGTCTTCTGCCGGATACCGTGCCGGGTTCAAGTTTTCGCCACCGGCACCTGCCGGACGCGGTCGGTGAAGTCCTCCACCTCCGCAATGCTTTCGCAGCCGACGTTCAACACGTCCACGCACCCGAGACCGAGCACGAAGCGGACGGATTCGCTTTTCCGCGCGTCGTCATCGCGCAACCGGCCTTCGCCGATGAGTTTCATGCCCACCACACCCTTGCCCGCCGCATGGATTTTTTGGAGCACGGGCACCACCTTGTCCGGCGGCCCGTCCATGCTCATCTGGAAGGGATTGATCCGGGTATGCACCGAATCCACCCACGGTTCGTCAATGCACCGCGTCAAGGCTTCGAGTGAATGACAGGAAACGCCGTGGGCGCGAACGGCCCCCCGGTCCTTGAGCTTGGCGAGCAGGTCCATTTGCGGGCGCAACTCCTGATTCCAAGTGGGCGAGGTGACACAGTGCAACAGCACGAGGTCAATGTAATCCGTCCGCAACTCGCGCAGAAACCGTTCCACCAAGACATCGGCTCCGGAGCGTTCCTTCTCCGGCAGTCCGCCGTCGCGGAACCAGATCTTGGTCGCGATTTGATAGCGGTCGCGCGGAATTCCTTGGAGCGCGGGAATGATGTAGGGATGCGTGCCGTACAGATCGGCCAGATCAAACATCCGCGTGCCGCGTTCGTAAGCGCCGCGGATGAGCGCCTCGAACTTTTCCTTGCCCAGCCGGGTTTGGTTGGAGGCGCGCTGTCCGCCGCGCATGCCGGTGCCCAGACAGAAACGGGATGTCTGAATCTTGGTCCGGCCCAAAGTGACCGGGCCATAGGGATCGAAAGTCACGGGCGGGATTTCGGCCCGGCCGGGAAGCGGGGCGTTGACGGCGAGCGCGCCGGCGGCGAGCGCGGAGCGGCGCAGGAATTCACGACGGTTCAGTTTCATAATACACGCACGGTTGACGGCCGTTGGGGCCGCGCCCGGAACCAACCCAAGCGCTGGCCGGCGGTCAATTCTTGCCACACTTTGCCTGCGTCGGCAACCCAAGGTTGACGGCCGCGGCGGACGGATTGGGCGCCGCTTACCACTGCGCCAGCGGCACCACCCGCTCGTTCGCCGCCACGGCTTCCGCCTCTGCTGTCGCCGCCGTGAACAGCACGGCCAGCCGCAGATCTTTCACGTTCTCCAGATGAATGGTGAGTTTGCGGACCGAATCGTTGTTGCCCTGTTGCGGAGGATGCGGCGAAGTGGGCAGCGGTTCGGCCCGGCGGACGGTGAACCGCGCGTGGGCTGGCGCGAGGATGCGGGCGGCGAGCTGTTGTCCGCCGCGTTCCAGGATTGCGACCGTCCCCTCCGCCTCCAACCGCACCCGGGCCTGCGTGTGCATGAACCACCAGACCTCGGCCGGCGTGGCTGTGTCCAGTTCGTCCTGGATCAACACGCGTTCCCGATCCAACAGTGCCACCCCGCGTTCCATCCGCCGCGCGTCCGGCGCGACGGCCGCCTTCAGATCCCCGATGGCAAACGCCCGTTGGGGTTGGGAAACAAAACGCGTG
>MWDV01000014.1 GCA_002070715.1 Verrucomicrobia bacterium ADurb.Bin118 | reverse complement strand
CGGCGCGAGAGCACGATGTTCTGCCGCTCCTGATTGATTTTGACGACCTTGAACTCGTAAATGTTGCCCACGTATTGGGCGAGGTTCTTGGAGACGGTCACGTCCACTTGGGACGCGGGCAGGAAGGCTTCCACCCCCACGTTGACCAGCAGGCCGCCTTTGACCACGGCCTTGACCTTGCCCTGAATGCGCCCGCCTTCGTTGCAGATGGAGAGGATCTTGTCCCAGTTCTTTTTGAACTCCGCTTTCTCGTGGGAGAGGATCACCATGCCATCCTTGTCTTCGAGCTTTTCAATGAGGACATCCACCTGCCCGCCGACTTGCACGGCGTCAATATCCATGAACTCGTTGACGGGGATGGCCCCCTCGCTTTTATAGCCGATATCCACCAACACTTCCTTGGGGCGGATTTCGATGACGGTACCGGGAACAATTTCGCCAACGGCAAAGCGCACGGGGCTTTGCTTCATGGCATCTTCCATGGTGAGCATAACAATATGGTATTCTGACGGAGGAGCTTGAGGAGGCGCACTAGGCGCGACCGAAGGCTCCATTGCCTAACGAACCAGTCGTTGCGGTGGCAACGGAGGTTGAATGTTAGGTTGTTCGTTAACGTTTCGTTTCTCAGCCTTGATGAACGTCCGCACACACGGCGTTCAGGCGGGGGATAAAATAAGCTTGCCCCCTCCAGTTGCAAGCCCAAAAAACAGCAAAAAACAGCGGGGTGCTCTGGGGTTGGGCCAACACAAAAACCGAGTGGGGACGAAACTCACGCGGTGCGGGGGGGATGGGCCGTTTTCCGAGCTCTGGCTGACAAAGCAGTGCCCGGGGAACGGGGCGGCGTATTTCGAGATGGGCCGTCTCAAAAGAAAGCGCAGGCCGCGCTTCACGCTCAGGCCTGCGCCCAGAAAAAGATGGCATCCCACCCGGGGGCGGGAAACGCCACTTACTTCATCAATAACATCTGGCGCGCCCGCTTGATGGCGCGGTTGAGCCGGCGCTGATAATGCGCGGGCAGCCCGGTGTATTTCCGGGGGAGAATCCGTCCCTGGTCGGTCACAAACTGCCGGAGCAGATTGGTGTTTTTGAAATCCAAGGCGTCCGCCGTGAAATCCACTTTCGGTTTCGGCCGGGGCGGCCGCCGCTCACGGGTGGCCGGACGACCGCGACGGGAACGTTTGTCGGAACTGAGATTGGTTTTGCGTGGCATGGTAACAGTTACTTGACTTCCTTGTGGAGCGTATGCCGGCGGAGGTGGGGGTTGTATTTGCGCAACTCCAGTTTCTCCGGCTGATTCTTTTTATTGCGCGTCGTCATATAGCGGGAGGGGGCTTTGCCCTCTTTGCGCGCCTCACTGCATTCCAAGGTGATGATTTCTCGCGGCATGATTATTCCTTTTCTTTCTGTTTCTCTTCGCCTTCGTCCTCTTCAGGCTCGGCTTCGACGAGCGCCAGGCTGTCCACCGTGCCGAGGGTGCCCAAGCGGCGCTGGCGCATGGCGCCCTCGCGTTCCAACTGGGCTTGTGCCTGCACAGTGAACCGCGCCCAGGGAATGGCCTCGAGCCGGGCCTTGGGAATGGGCTTGCCGGTCAATTCGCAAACCCCGTAGGTCCGCCGATGAATGCGCTTTAACGCCTCGTCAATCTCGTAAATGGCATCTTGATCCGAGGACAACAGGCTCAGCGCGAAATCGCGGTCGAAATTATCCGTTCCCGAATCCGCCATGTGCAGGCTGTATCCGGGCATTTCCTGTGCCGATTCCTTGGCCAGGCCGCTCATCTGCCGGAGCAGTTGCTCGCGCAATTCGACCAGGCGCCGGTGGTATTTGACCCATTCCGGCTTCACCTTGAAATCGGTTTCGGGCGCGGCTTTGGCGGTGACCGGCCGGCCAAGGATGGCGGCCGCCGTGGCGGTCGCGTGCGGCCGCGCTTTGGCGGCGGCCTTCTTTTTGGTTTGTTTTTTCTTTGCTGTCACAGTGCCAACGAAAGCTGGTTATCCACCCGCCCTCGGAGAGGACGGCTCAAAAAGATCGTAATCCATCCTTTTGAGGGTGGAGGAATGTAACAAAGGAAAACTGTTACGCCACAAAAATCGCAAAAAATTTAACCACCCCCAAACCGGGAATCCGCCGTCGCCCCGAGCCGGGCGCCGCTGGAGATTGGATTTAATCCGCGGTTTTCCGGCGTGGTCGGCGGGGCGTGGCGCCGGCGCGATCGCAACATTCGGCCAACCAAGCAAGATAACGCTCATTGCCGCCGGTCAAAGGCAAGACTAGGAATTCCGGGGTGTCGTAGGGGTGTTCCCGCAAGATCAATTGTTCCAGTTGGTCCAGACATTTTCCGGTGGTTTTCAGCAGCAAAAGGACTTCGGCGCTGCGTTCTAGTTTGCCTTGCCACCGGTAATGCGACTCCAAGCCCGGCACGAGATTCGCGCACGCGATTAGCCCGGCGTCTAACGCGGCTTGGGCCAGTCGCCGCGCCGTTTTCAGATCCGGGGCCGTCACTAGGATGAGGGCAAATACCTTGGTCTTTTTCATTGTGCGAAATGATGTTTAGTGTTCACGGTTCAAAAAATTGTGGCGGCCACTCAGCGTGGCGTCACGCGGGGCCAGGCCAGCGGGACGCCGTCCCGCACCAGCAGGTTTTGGAAATCGTTGAGTAACGCCGGCGTGTTGCGCACTTGACGGGGCAGGCATTTCTTCGTTTGACAAAAACGCACCAGCGCGCCCACCGCCTCGCCGAGGTTCCATTCCACCGGATGCAACCGGTAACAGCCGTTCGTGATATGGGTCACGCC
>MWDV01000013.1 GCA_002070715.1 Verrucomicrobia bacterium ADurb.Bin118 | reverse complement strand
CACCAACGCCAGCACGGCGTAACCGAGATGTAGTTCGCCGATCTGGCGCGCCAGTCCCGACCACCCTGGAAACGGCGCGCCCTGGCGGAAGGCGCCGCCGAAAAGCCCGAACACAAAGACGCCATGGACCAGCGTGAAGACGCCGTAGTGCAAGCTGAAGAACGGCACCAGAAATATTTTTTCCAACCACTTCGCCCGGTCTTGCGGCGCGGCCCACAGCATCTTCAACGCGTTGAACCCGCCAAGGATCAGGTTCTCCACCCAGAAGAGGAACATGATCGGAAACACCTCCCAGCCGAGCGCCAGCACGCCGTAAAGGGGAAACAAATTGGCCGCCACCAGTGCGATCACCGTGGGGGAAAAGCGGTGAAATGGCCTTGGCGACAATTCTGTCATCCCATCGCTTGTCGCAAAATCGCTGCCAATTCCTCCCCGGTCAGAACAAGGGGATTGGCCTTCATGCTGCTCGCCCGGGTCGCTTTGGCCGCCAGTTCAGCAATGTGCGGTTCGCCCATCCCGTAGTCGCGCAGTTTCGGAATCCGCAGCTCGCTCACCAACTCACTCACCCAGGCCACTCCGGCATCGGCGGTGGCTGTGGCCTCGCCGGTAAGCCATTGCGCCACCGCATCATAACGGCGCAAGACGCCGCTGTCCGGCGCGCGCGAACGCAGGGCGCGCAAATTCGCCGTCATGACTGCGGGCAACAATGCGGCGCAAACCGCGCCATGGGGCGCGGCAAACCGGCCGCCAATCGGTGCGGCCAGACCATGCACCGCGCCCAGCCCGGCGTTCGCCAGCGCCAACCCGCCAAACAAACTCGCCACACACATGTCTTCCCGGGCGGCGCGATTGCTCCCCTCAACCCAGGCGGCGCGCAATGACCGCGCCGCCCGGCGGATGCCTTCCGCGCACAAAGCGTCCACCATCGGATTCGGGCGACAACAGGTGTAGGGCTCGATCAGTTGCGTCAACGCGTCGAGGCCGGTTCGGGCGGTGATGGCCGGCGGCAAACCGTAAGTGAGTTCGGGATCAATCAACGCCACCTTGGGCAGGAGTAACGGGCTGCGCAGGCTGACTTTGCATCGGTGCTCGGGCGACGTCAGCACCGCATTCCGCGTCACCTCCGCCCCCGTGCCGGCGGTGGTCGGGATGGCGATGAACGGCGCGCCGGTTCGGGTCAAGGCCCGGCCGGCGCCGATGACTTCCAGGTAGTCCAGCAACTCGCCGTCGTTGGTCAGCATTGCGGCAATGGCTTTGCCCGCGTCAATCGCACTACCGCCGCCTAGGGCGATGACGAAGTCGCCGCCTGCGGCGCGGGCGATTTCCACTCCTTTCCGAACGTCACTCAGGGTGGGTTCGCCTGCAATCGAGAACCGGGTGACTGCGGGGTTTGCAGGTGACCTCGCCAACCAGGCCAGCAACGGTTCCGCGTGTCGCGGCTGACGGCCCGTGACTACCAAGGCATGTTTGCCGAAGCCCCGCGTTAAATCACCGATCTCCTGCAATCTTCCCGCACCAAAAATGATCCGGGTGGCCGTGGCAAATTCAAAGTTCATGTCGCTTTTTCATCCGGTCTGAAATCAGACCGCAATCTGGCGGGGTGAATCAAGACCCACCTGTCGGGCGAGGGTAAAAGACGTGGTGGTTCGCCACCCACCGGGATCGGTTCATCCGCATTTTCCGCTCTCACGCCCTCAGCAGGTTTTTTGGGGGTTCAACTGCCGGTTTTTCCAGCCAACAAAAAAGCCGTCCTTGCGGACGGCTTTGTGAAAGAGACGTTAGGGCGATTAACGGCGGCGCCGGAACATGGCCAGCAATCCAAATCCACCCAGCAAACTGAGCGCGAGGCTGGAGGGTTCGGGAACAATGACCGTCAGGTTGTCAAACCAGACATCCGCCCCGGCACTGCTCAAGCCCGAGCCGATCACAATACTATCAAACGCGAGCCCCGCCGCCTTCGTCTGAGTCGTATCCAAGTTATCATTGACGTAGAACTCAACCTTGTCGTGATAGAGCACCATGGCCAATTTAGTCCAGTCATTGTTAGGATCGGCGATGGTCGCCCGGGTCGCATAAGTATCCGTAAGGTCTCCCCAATTAACTCCGCTCACGACGCGATAATTGATCCGCGTAGTATCCACGCCTGAGGAAGTAAAGCCCAAGGCAATGAGATCATTAAGAGCCCCCGCGCCGTATTCGCCACCAGCGTAGCTACGGATCTCGATGTATTGTCGCGTGCTCCAAATCGCCGTGTCAAGATCAGTCCAAAACTCCACCTTGAGTGGATTCTGATCGGTCGGGGTAACTGGCCCTCCGGGGATGTTGAAATAGGCCCGGGTCGTGTTGTTGTTAGCCGGCTGGCCGAAGTGGATGGATTGATCGGAGAGATAGCCTTTGGACGTATCCAGCAGCACCGGGGTCCCAGGATACATCTGGGTGTAGGGACCGCTCAAGGCAGCGGTATCGGCATACGACTCAAAGTCATCAAACCAAATGGTGGTTTGCGCTGAAACACTTAGGACGTGGGCCGCGCACACGCCGGCAATCACGGCAAGAACTTGTTTTTTCATGGCTTTATTTTTTTCTGACCAATTCAGGTTTGCGCCAACTTTGGGTGTTGTTAGGAAAAATGTCAACGTTTTTTTCAATTATTTGTGTCTTTATCCGTTTGAATTCAAAAGGCGAGCCAGAGCCAACCGTGCCTAATTCACCAAACAAACCCCAATCACACACAAACAATTGTAAATGAGCATGTTATCGGAGATTGTTGCGTGACTGGCAGATGATCCTCGTA
>MWDV01000012.1 GCA_002070715.1 Verrucomicrobia bacterium ADurb.Bin118 | reverse complement strand
CGGGAATATCAAAAGCTGCTCGCGCTGGATGATGCCACACAGGCAACGGTGGACCAGCTCATCCGGGACGAGGAAGCGTTCAACGCCGCGGGCGCGACCAGCCCCGAAGGGCTGCTGCGGGACCGCATTTTAGTCCGTTTCAAACCGGTCCGCGAAGCCTACGAGGATTTTTTGAAACGCCACCCCGATCACGCGCGGGCGCGACTGGCTTACGGCAGTTTTCTCAATGACCTGAAAGAGGAGGAGGCCGCGCGCGAGCAATGGGAGAAAGCCCGGCAATTGGACCCGAACAATCCCGCCGCATGGAACAATCTGGCCAATTACTATGGTCACAACGGCCCCATCACCAACGCCTTCGCCTACTACACCCGGGCCAGTGAGCTGAATCCGCGCGAGCCGCTATATTACCACAGCCTGGGCACGGTCGTGTATCTCTTTCGCCAGGAAGCGCAGGCGTATTATCAGCTCAGCGAGCAGGAAGTTTTTGACAAAGCGCTCGATTTATATGCCCGGGCGTTGCAGTTGGATCCGGATAATTTCCCGCTCGCCACCGACATTGCGCAGACCTACTACGGCATCCGTCCGCCGCGTCTGGATGACGCGTTGCTCGCCTGGAAGTACGCCCTGAAAATTGCGCGCGATGACATCGAACGCGAGGGAGTTCAAGTGCATCTGGCCCGTCTCAAACTCAATGCCGGCCAGTTCGATGAAGCCCGTGGCCATCTCAATCTGGTCACCAACGCGATGTACCACGAACTGAAGCAACGCGTGCTGCGCAATCTGGAGACGCGCGAAGCGGAAGCGCGGGGGACCAATCCACCGCCCGCCCGCGCAACGTCGCCGACTGGAGATCAAAAACAATAGCTGGGCCATCCGCCGCGCAAGCGCGTTCCGTCGCCGATCAACCGGCGCTCTTTGCCGCTGCCGGCTCGCTGGGCGGACCGTTCCGTTTGAAACCGGGGACGATGCGGGAGTATGTTTCGCGCATGCAAAACCGACGTGATTTTTTGAAAACCACCCTGGCCGCGAGCGCGTTGGCGCTTGCTATATCTCCGGGACGAATGCCTGCGGCGCCGTCCGGTGACCAGAGTTTACGGCTCATCACCTATAACGTGCTCCGCTGCCGCGGCTATGCCGTCACTCCGGAAGCTAAACCATTTCTCAAGGCGGCTGCCGCCCAGATGCCGACGCGTTTGGCGCTGGAACTCGCACTTTACGAACCCGACATTGTCACCTTTCAGGAAGGCCCGTCGGAAAAGGTGTTGGCCACCATTGCGGATCAGATGGGAATGCATCACGCCTTTTTCGCCGGCGGCTGGCCGGGCGCGGTATTGAGCCGGTTTGAAATCGTCGAGCAACAAAATTGTCCGCTGGTCAGTTGGAACGAACGCCCGTCGGAATTGTTCACCCGGCATTGGGGACGGGCGGTTCTGCGATTGCCGGGCGGGAAGCTCAACCTGTTCAGCGCGCATCTGCATCCGTCGAACGCCGCGGTGCGCGCCCGGGAAATTGCGGAGATGCTCAAGGTCATGGCGCCGTATTTGGAGCAGGAGGGTTCGGTGGTTTTACAAGGAGACTTGAACCATCAGCCCAGCGGCCCGGAATATCCGCGCTGGCGAAGTGCGGGATTGGTGGACGCCTTTGATCGCGTGGTGCCGGACATCGTTCCTTACTCATTTAACAGCCACGCTCCGACCAAGCGGATAGATTATATCTGGACCAGCCAAGCGTTGGCGCGGCGGGGAGGCGACTGCCGGATTCTCTTCGAGCGGGCGTTCCGAACCAATACCGCCGACCCGCGATCGGTGGCTTTGAGCGATCATCTTCCCTTGATGGCTGATTTCTCGCAGTGACGCCCTCCGCTGCGTCAACCGCCGCGACCGCGTGTATGCGTCCCCGTCCGGGCGCCGGACTCACCGCTTGAATCTCCGTCCGGTCTGTCCTAGCTTGCGGTAGTCCAAGCAACCATGAAAAACCGTACTGCTCCCGAAACGCTCGCCACCCGATTGGACCGGCATACCGTCACCGGCACTCTCTGGCGGCGCGAAGGAGAGAAAGTGCGATGTGTGGCGTGCGGCCATCGGTGTCTCTTGGGCGAGGGGCGCCGCGGCGTTTGCAAGGTGCGGTTTCATCAGGGCGGCGAACTCAAAGTCCCGTTTGGTTATGTGGCCGGACTGGCCAGCGATCCGGTGGAGAAAAAGCCGTTCTTTCATGTCTTGCCCGGCAGCGACGCGCTCACGTTCGGCATGCTGGGATGCGATTTCCATTGCGGCTATTGCCAGAACTGGGTGACCAGCCAGGCGTTGCGGGATACGGCGGCTGGCGCGCCGTTTCAACCGGCCACCGCGGCGCAACTGGTTGCCGCGGCGGAACGAGCGGGCGCGCGGCTGGTGGTTTCCAGTTACAACGAACCGTTGATCACGGCGGAATGGGCAGTGGCGGTTTTTCAACAGGCCCGGCGCCGCGGTTTCCTGTGCGGATTCGTTTCGAACGGCAACGCCACGTCCGAGGCGCTCGATTTCGTGCAGCCGTGGATTTGCTGTTACAAGGTGGATTTGAAAACATTCGATGACCGGCGTTACCGCTCGCTGGGCGGCACGCGGACGCGGGTGTTGGAAACCATCCGGCAACTCCACGCGCGCGGGATCTGGCTGGAGGTGCTGACCCTGTTGGTGCCGGGATGGAATGACAGCGCCGG
>MWDV01000011.1 GCA_002070715.1 Verrucomicrobia bacterium ADurb.Bin118 | reverse complement strand
GATGGCCTTGGGCAGGTCGGTCGAGATGAACTTCTCGATCACGTCCCGCTTGTAGTTCATGATGCGGTAGATGCCGAAGTCCAGATCGGCGCAATCAAACTGGAAGAGCTCGCGTAGCAGGCCCTGGAACTTCTCGCGGTACTGGTCCATTGTCGTCATTCCTGTTCACCTGAGGTCTCGGAACCGCTCTGGGCCAGTCCGCTCTGAACCCAACGGTCGATGGCGTCCTTGTGGAAACGCCATCGCTTGCCGATCTTCGTGCCGGGGATTTTGTTCTCGACCGCCAGCTTGTAGAGCGTGGACTTGGAGATCTTCAGGTACTCCGCCAGCTCGTCCATCGTCATGATCTCGTCGCGTTCGGCTGCCATAGGCTGCTCCAAGTACCCCGCATCACTCTGGTCGCGGATTATCCATGCGTCACGGCGGCTATTATCCGTATTTCGCCGGTGTTCGCAAGCGGAAACCGCTGGCATCCGGGAATCCGCTGGACGCGGAGAGGCGTGGCGGATAGACTAACCCGGCTTCCGCTACTGGAGGGTGTTTTCACTCTTTTTCGGGGGATCGAGCTCCGGAATCCTTCGGGATTTGAGTGCGATTCGTGTTTCAAGGACGTGTAGTGGCGACCTGCCCCCTTGCGTGCCTTCTTCTGATGCCGGTATTCTGCGGACATGTTTCTGAAATGCAGTATGCGCCGCAAGGACGGCAAAGAGCATCGCTCGTGGTCGGTGGTGGAGAGTCGCCGCGTCGCCGGCCACCGCGTGGTGCAGCGCCACGTGCTCTACCTTGGCGAGATCAATGATTCGCAACGCGCCGCGTGGGAGAAGTCGCTCGCCGTCTTCGATGAGCAACGCCAGGAGTCACTGACGTGCGCGTTGTTTCCCGAAGATCGCACGCCGCCCCCGGTGCTGGACGTGACGGCGGTGCAAGTGCGGTTGGCGGCGCTGCGGCTGGAGCGACCGCGGAGTTGGGGCGCGTGTTGGTTGGCCGATGGGTTGTGGCGGGAGTTGAAACTGGATGAATTTTTCGCGGCGCGGTTGAGCGTAAGCCGGGAGGGAACGGACTGGGAGAAGGTGCTGCGGATTCTGGCGATTTACCGGCTGGTGTCGCCGGGCAGCGAATGGCGGTTGCACCGGCACTGGTTTGAGACGACGGCGTTGGCGGATTTGCTGGGCGTGGACGCGGGGGCGGTGGCCGACGATACGTTGTATCGGTGTCTGGATTTGTTGGTGGCGCACAAGGAGGAATTGTTCGCGCATCTGCGGCAGCGGTGGAGTGATTTGTTCGGAGCGCGTTACGAGGTGTTGCTCTATGATTTGACGAGCACGTACTTCGAGTGCGATGCGCCGGGCGATGAGAACGATCCGCGCCGGTTTGGGTACAGTCGGGATCGGCGCGGGGATTGTGTGCAGGTGGTGGTGGCGTTGGTGGTGACGCCGGAGGGGTTGCCGTTGGCGTACGAGATGATGCCCGGTAACACGGCGGACAAGACGACGTTGCGGGCGATGGTGGAGTTGATTGGGCAGCGGTACGGGAAAGCGGAACGTATCTGGGTGATGGATCGGGGCATTCCGACGGAGGAAGTGTTGGCCGAGTTGCGGGCGAGCGACCCGCGCGTGCAGTATTTGGTGGGCACGCCGAAGGGGGGGCTGACGAAGCTGGAGGCGGCGTTGGCGCAGCGGCCGTGGCAGGTGGTGCGGCCGTCGTTGCGGGTGAAGTTGCTGCCGCAGGAGGGCGAACTCTATGTGTTGGCCGAGAGCCGCGCCCGCGCCGGCAAGGAACGCGGGATGCGGCAGCGGCGGCTGAAGAGTTACTGGCACCGGCTGGGCGAATTGGCCGGGCAGGAGTTGATGCGCGATGAGTTGTTGCAGAAACTCGGCGCGGCCCGCGACCGGGCCGGGCGTGTCGCGGCCGGGCTGGTGCGGGTGAACGTGTCGGCGGCGGGCGTGTTGAGTTATCAACTGGACCGCGTGAAACTGCGGGTGGCGCGCGCGCGGGAGGGCCGGTATCTGTTGCGGACGAATCTGAGCGTGAACGATCCGGAAACGGTGTGGCGCTGCTACATGCAGTTGGTCGCGGTGGAGGAGGCGTTTCGGACGTTGAAGGGCGATCTGGGGCTGCGCCCGATCTTTCACCGCAAAGCCGGGCGGATCGAGGCGCATTTGTTCGTGGCGTTTCTGGCGTACTGCCTGGCGACGACGCTGCGGCAGCAATTGCGGGCGGCGGCCGGCGGGTTGATGCCGCGGGTGGTGCTGGAGAAGCTGGCGACGGTGCAGTTGTTGGACGTGATCCTGCCGACCACCGATGATCGGGAACTGCTCTTGGTGCGGCGCACCGAACCGACGCGGGATGTGGCGCTGTTGCTGGAGCGAATGGGGCGGCGTCTGCCGGCACAACCGCCTCCGCGATTGCGAGCAATGGGCGGGATCACGAAAGTAGAGCCGATGTAGTGGCGACGTTTGAGTTGCTTGAGCGATGAATCAAGCACTTACGTCGTTGCACCCCGCCAGTAGCGGAAGTCGGGCTAACGGCGCTTCGGAAAGGCCTCTGCGGGCGGCCCGGGACGTGCTCATGCTGAGAGTCGTTCGGCTAGGGTTGCCCCTGGGGAGCCAAATTATTTCGCGGAAGGTTTTCGCTCCATCCGGTTAACACGACTGCCCGAACGGCATTCTGGT
>MWDV01000010.1 GCA_002070715.1 Verrucomicrobia bacterium ADurb.Bin118 | reverse complement strand
CCATTTTCATCGCGCAACTGTATGGCCTGCACCTCACGCCGGGGATGCAACTGATTGTGGTGTTGCTGGCCTTGCTCACGTCCATCGGCGTGGCCGGCGTGCCTGCGGGTGGATTAGTGGCCGTGGTGGTGATCCTGGGGGCGATGGGACTGCCGCCGGAGGGCATCGGGTTAATCATGGTCGTGGATCGGGTGCTCGATATGCCCCGCACGGCGGTCAATGTCTTCGGCGACGTCTGCGGCGCGATCATCATCGCCCGGTCCGAAGGCGAAACCCATCTCTGCCCGAAAGGATAAACTGCGGACGCCCCGGGCGCAGGCCGCTGGCGCCAAGGGTTCCGGCGGGCCTCCTGGGAAAGACTGGAGACATCGTAACCCCCCGGTGGTGAAGCTCAAGGTGTTGAGCCCCCGGCGTAGAATGGAACTATGGTGCCTCCTCCGAAGCTGGCCCAGCTGTGAAAATCGGGCCCCCTCTGCGGATGCACAGTGCCTACTTTGAACTGTATCGTATGCAGACCGATCGTCATGGGTTACATCAGAAACGCGTCGCCCGTACCCGGCCAACGGCATCAAGGCCGCCGCCCGCGTGTTTGGCGGCTCCCGCAACCCCGTTCGTAAATGGTTGCGGCGCGATCAACCCGGCAAACGCTCCGCTTTGGTCGAACACAGTCGCCGCCCCAAACGTTCGCCCAACTAGATCGCTAGTCAGGGCTGTCCTCAACTGGCGACCGCTTGACTTCGCCAAACGCCATCACTTCTACTTACCCAACCCCCTCCACCGGGGGCACGATGTCCCCAGCTTTTCCTAATTGTCATCTGCCAGTATGGTCCGATGCAGTTGAACCGCCTCTCCCGCGTCAGGGGGCCGGAGGGCCGCCATACAAGCGGCGTTCCCGGGCGGGGTGGCGGGGCCGCTTGACTTCGGAGCGCATCCCCGCACCATCTAGCTGCGTGACCGAGACACTCTGGTTTGTGGCGCATACCAAGCCGCGCTGCGAAAAAAAATTTGCCCAACATTGCCAACGCGAGCGGGTGAGCACGACTTTGCCCTGTTGCAAGTCCGTGCGCCGTTATCGCGGGAAGGTGTGCGTGTTCATGAAGCCCTTGTTTCCGGGGTACGTGTTTCTGCGGCTGGCGACCGACCAACGCCGCTTGGTGCAACACAACGATTATCTCGCGCGCCTGCTGCCGGTGACCGATCAGGCGCTGTTCGCCCGGCAATTGGATGAAATTCTGCTCGCGCTGGCCAGCGATGTGGAAGTCCGCCTGGCCCCTACCATCGGGGAAGGCAGCCGGGTCAAGATCAAGAGCGGTCCGTTGCGCGGACTGGATGGTTGGGTGGAACAACGTCAGGGGCCCACGCAAGTTCTGCTCCGCTTGGATTTCATCGGCCAAGCGGCGGCGATCCAAGTGGGCGCCTGGGAATTGGAACCGATTTAACCCGGAAGACCGGGTCGTTTAATTCTCCGACCGCACGCGGTAGAAGCGTTTTGGCAGGGTGGCGGAGGCCGGGTCCACGATTTCGATGCGGTGGTTGGCCGGGCTAACGACGCTGTAGAGGGGCGACCAATAGACTAAATCCTCGCTGACTTCAATCTGCACGCGCGTCCCGGCCGGACGCATGAGGTTCAGCGTGGTCATCGGAACGGCGGGCAATTGCACCAGTTGCGCGTTGCGCGTCCCTCGATTGTTGACCGTCACCCGGTAAAACCGGGGGACTCCATCCCCCGAGGCGGGATCGGCAATTTCCATAACCCCGGTTCGGGTCGGATGCAATTGGTAGAGAAGCGACCAGGATTGCTGATCGGTGCTGACCTCGACCGAAAGTTGTTCCCCCGCCAAAGCCAGGAAACGCAGCGCCGTTTGCGGCGATTGCAGGGTGCGCCCCATTTGGAAACCGATGGGAGGAGGCGCGGCGAAAGCCACCTCGTTGGAAGGCAGACTCTCGACGCCGTCGCTCGTGTACGCCGTCGCCGCAAAAAAGTAAGTGGTGCCGGTGGGCGGAATGTTAATGCAGGCGTTGGTTTGGGCGCCCACATCAATCCGGGTCGAGTAATGCCCGCTATTGGTTCCGTAATAAACGGCGTACCCCGCCACTTCGGGATCCGGACTCGGATCCCAAGCCAGAGTCACGGCTTGGGCGGAGGTGATGCCGAGGAAACAGAGCGCCACTCCCGCGGCGGTGAGACCAGCGTTGAGGAGGTGTTGCTTGTATCCGGCAAGCTGACGATCCTTAACCATCGCCTTCCGGGAAAGCAGCCTTCTTGCCAAAGCATTTTGAAGCCCACCATATTTTTCCCGTGCGACAGCATTAGCAGATCCCACCCGCCAAACCCGCCAGATTTAACTCGATTCACTCCCGCACGCGCGGTGCGCTTCGGGCATGGGCGCCGGACTCAGACCCCTTTCTGTGTCCTGATTTAACACAGCCAACTAGCGCCGCATGGAATAATGGGACAGATCTTAACTGGAAAAGAGCCCATCCCCCATTTTTCGCAGGCTAAGGCGAACGATCTGGCCATTGTTTCAAGCCAGATTAAGGCCGTCGGTTTCTTGCTCATTCTGGGCGG
>MWDV01000009.1 GCA_002070715.1 Verrucomicrobia bacterium ADurb.Bin118 | reverse complement strand
GTTCCCGCTGTAAACAATTCCTCCGGCTCGCCTCTTACGGTTTCCAAAGACGTGGCCGTGCCGCCGCTGTAAACAGTAGCCTGATCGCAGTCGCGCACTTTACCGGCGTGTTTACAATTTCCATCGTCTCCGACGAAAGAGTAATCTTCTGCCCGCATGAAAGCGCCGGTGTACCGATGAATCTGCCACGACTATGAATTCCGCCAGCTACAAGAAGGGACTGGAAACGCTCCGGGGACTGTTGGCAAAACCGCCCACTTCGACTGAGGTCTTCTCAGAAATGGTTAACGCCCGCGACAGCGTTGTTGCGCAGTTCCAGCCACTGTTTTCCATTGAATCCGCAGGCAATCTGGATGCCGAGCAGTTCAAGCGATTTTTGCTCTACGATAACAACCGACACTGGTCGGGCCTCCATCGTCAGGGTAGCCGAATCTGTGCAGACATGAAGAAGCTCAGGACTGCGCTGCTGAACCTTCTCGATGAAAGTGAACCCATCGCAGCGCGGTGGGACACGGTGATCGGCAAAGTACCCGGCATGGGAAAGGCGATCATGAGCGCGATCCTGCTCATCGCGCATCCTGACCGTTATGGGGTCTGGAACAACACATCTGAAGCTGGCCTGCGGGCGCTGGGGCTGTGGCCGGAATTTGGTCACGGTACTAGTTCAGGCGAGAAGTACGCCGCCGTTAATGCCCTGCTCAACCAGCTTGCCAAGGACTTGAACACCGACCTCTGGACCCTCGACAGCCTGTTCTGGCGCGTGAAACAGGCGGACGGCGAAGGCGCTGCCGGAGGCGGGACCATTGCGATAACGAGTCCATCCGACGCGGCGCAGTCTTTCGCCTTGGAGAGGCATCTACATGATTTCCTGTTTGAAAATTGGGACAGGACCGAACTGGGCAAAGAGTGGGCGCTGTACGCCGAAGACAATGACCCTGAGACGGCGTACGAATTTCCAACGGATGTCGGAAAGATCGACCTGCTTGCCAAGCACCGCACGCAGCCGCGCTGGCTGGTGATTGAACTCAAGCGTAATCAAACCAGCGATGACACAGTGGGCCAGATTCTCCGCTACACCGCTTGGATCAGGAAGCATTTGGCAAAGGCAAAAGAACCCGTCGAAGGACTGATTATTGCCCGGACAGTCGACGACAACTTGCGCTATGCGGCGAGCGAGATTCCGCATGTTCGCTTGATGGAGTATCAAGTGTCATTCCACCTGCACGCTGCCAAGCCGCTTGACGGAGATGCGGTGAAAAGGCAGCCCGCTTTATGCCGAACCGGCGGCAGGTAGCGGTGGCTGTCAATGCCCCGTTCACGAACCCGTTCTCGCCTGAGCCTTCTCGACTTCAGCGTTGAGCTTCTTCCAGTGCGACTTTACTTGGCGGCGAATGGCCGGTTCAACCATCTTCTTGGCCGCCCGAATGGCGTATGAGATAAAATTGTGCCTCCCAACGTAGCTGTAACGGATGTTGAGCTTGCGGCGTTTCAGCGGCTCTTTGGCTTCCCCATGTTCTGCCCGAACTGCGTCGGCTTTCCGCTTTGTCTGCACCGCCAGTCGCACAGCGGCTCGCATTTTCCGATAGTACCGGGCCACGGAAGCCGTGCGCAGCAGCGTCCGGTGGCCATCAAAGATGAAACCCAAGTACTGGAGCGGTTCATCCGCTGACAATTTCCCGCCCTCGATGCGAAAGTGATGTCGCTTGGTCTTTTCTCCCTGTACTTCGAGCTTTACCTTCTGGATTTCCGCCAGAACGAAATCCTCCGTCTCCCTCTCCTTGTCTAGCGGTACCACGCAAAGCATGTCATCGCAGTAGCGCCGGTAGAGGCCGCCTGCTGCCTGTATGTGCTGGGCTACCGCGACATCAAAGTCCCACATGTAGATGTTCGAGAGTACCGCGCTCATCGGCGACCCCTGCGGTATTCCTTTGCAGGATGTGTTCGTTTGAACCAAATGCTTCCCGCGAACGCGCTCCCGAAACTCCAGCGGCGAACAAATGCGCTTCCTCTGATTGGCACGAGGATTCTGAGCACTGATTCCAAATTCGCGGAAGACGGCAGCACGATCAACGAAGGCGAATTTGCTCAGGGATCGAAAGACCGCGTAATGATCTTCTGGCAGGTGGTCTGTTCCGAGCACCCGACACCATTGAGCCTTCAAAATCGTGTGGTCGAGGTTGTCGAAGAAGCCTTTGATGTCAAAGGCAAGCGCTGTGCATTCGCCTTTCTGGCCAATCCACTCGAACGCCTCTTGGGCGAAGTCGATGTTGCAGCGCTTGCAGCTTTCTCTGAAAGCTGTGACGCAATCAGTGATCCCGACTCCCCGGATTTTGCTTTCGTAGGCGGCGGCAAGCAGTTGTCCGTAGTATCCGTAAATGGCGGCATCCTTGTGCGCCGCGTAGCAGATTGGGCGATCTTTCGGAGGCTTCCTTTCAAGACTGCCATCATCCCGTCGCCTGACCTTCTGCGCTTGGATATTCCAGTGAAGCATGGGCATGAATGCCCAACTCGCAACTCGATGGGGACTGGTTGCCAACGCCCGTACATCCTTGGGCGACAGCGGCTCGTCGAAGTGTAGATAACGACGGCGGGCGAAAAGGTGTTTCAAGGGAATCCCAGATTTGGCCTCAACTGGGGAGAGAAGGAGGCGGCTAATCCAAAGCCTCTCCCCAGTTTGGCGACCCGGCTGTCCGGGCCTTTCTTCCGCGAACGGCAAAGCCGATGCTGACGCCGCATGACAAGCTTCATGCTCTATGATGAACCGATGAATGCGACCATACACCTAAACCTTGCAGTCCAGATGACAGGAAGATTCTTTGCTACATCAATGTTTCTGTTGGCTCTCGCCGCAGGAAACCTTGACTTGGCAAGTTCAGCCCTGCCCCCAAACGGAGCAGGCGGCGGAATGTTCTCAGAAAGCGACAGGGCCGTCAACCGGGGGTGGCTGGTCGCCGTACGCGGGTAATGGCCGTTTTCGGCCAGTAGTGAATCCAGATTGGGCTGCCGATCTGGTCGGGTGCAACTGGCATTTCCTGCCTGACGCGCCGCCCATTCTGCTGCACCCTCCCGGCAGCGCATGGGCCTGACGATTCACTACCAACTCGCGACCACGGGCGATGAAGCCCGCGCTCGTGAACTGGTCCACCGACTTCGTCAGGCAGCGCTTGATCTGCCATTTCAGCACGTCGGCGAGATTGTCGAGCTTCGGGGTGACCAATGCGACTGGCGGGACCGGCCCAAGTATGATCCGCATCGCTGGTTGCTGATTCAGGCCCGCACTGACCTCGCCCTTCCGGTGACACCAGCGGAACGACGCCAAGGCGTGCGGCGCGAGATGGATGTCGTGCCGTCGTACGTCATCGCTTTCACAACTGAGCCGGGCGACGGGTGCGAGCAAGCGAACTTTGGGTTGTGCCGGTATCCGACCGAGGTTTCGCACCCGGAATGTGGAACACGGAAAACCAAACTGTCAGGCTGGTCGTGGCGTTCTTTCTGCAAGACGCACTACGCCAGCGATCCGCGCTGTGGCGGTCTGCCCAATTTCCTCCGCTGCCATTTGGGTGTGGTGGCGATCTTGGATGAAGCCCAACGGCTCGACTGTTTGGCCAAGGTCAGCGACGAAGGCGAGTTCTGGGAAACGCGCAGTCTGGAGCGGTTGACCAAGGAGATCGGGGAGCAGAGCGCGATGCTGGCCAGCGTATTCGGGGTCTTGAAGGACGCGCTGGGTCACCCGCCGAATGGTTCCGACATTGAAGCGCCCATCGCGGCCTATCCGAACTTCGAGCGATTGGAGGCTGAGGGGGAGCGGCTGATGCCGGAGCAGTTGAAGGCGATGCTAAAGGTGCTGGCGAAGTCCGATCTGCTGCGCGGGGAGGACAGTTGATCCCCGCGCCTTGGACCGCTTTTGTCCTACCCCGTATGGCAGAATCGACGCGTGTACTTGCGCAACTCGTTGGGAACGCGACGCTCGACCAGAGTCGAGGCTTGACACATCCCGCGAGAAAAAATAACGTGTCGGGCAATCGGCTCTGTGCAAGCGACCACACAAACAGCTTATCGGATTGCGGGCCACGAATCATTTCCGTGCCGATACACGTGGCTGCCCAAAGCCGTACGCGGGCTGGCGGCTGACCCAAGGCTTTTCTCGGACGAGGACCGAGCGATGGTCGATCTCGGTGTCGGCAAGAACATGGCTCGGAGCATCCGGTTCTGGGCGCAGGTCACCGGAATGACGACCGGCGCGGCAAAGGGCGGCGGACATTCGCTCACGACACTTGGTCGCACACTGCTTGGGGAGCATGGACTCGATCCCTTCTTGGAGGACATACGAACTTTGTGGCTGATTCATTGGAATTTGTCCTCCGATACGAAAACTCCCTTGCTCGCGTGGGATTATCTTCTTAACCACTGGCAACAACCTGATCTGGTGCCGAGCGTCGTGCTCAAGGCCCTGCACAAGGAGGCCGCACGACAGGAGAATGATCTGTCACCGGTGACGATTGAGCAGCACTTCGACACGTTTCTGCATACATACGTTCCAACCCGTAGGCGAAAACGTGAAGTACAGGAAGACAATCTTGATTGCCCGTTGGTCGAACTCGAACTGATCGTGCGCGTTGGGGAGCGTCCCATCGACCGAGCGGCTGGCCGGGCAGAGCCGATTTACGCGTTCCGACGTGAAGAAAAGCCGGAGATCACGCCGGAGCTTTTCGTTTATTGCCTGAACGACTTTTGGCAAAAGCGCCACGCCACAGAGTCCACGCTGAGCTTTCGAGAAATTGCGCATGGCCACGGCAGCCCCGGCCAGATATTCAAACTACCTGAAGAGCACGTTAGAGCGCGTGTGGAGCGGCTGGCTGAGACAACAGAAGGGGCGTTTGTTTACAACGAGTCAGCCAATATGCAGCAAGTCCACCGGCGGCAGAAGAGCGACAGCGTGGCCATGCTGAAGGACGTTTATCAAGCGGAGGCGAGCAATGGCTGAAAAGAGGATTGCCGACCTTTTTCATGTCCGAAGCAGGTTTCTGCGTTCGACCCAGCTTGAGCGTGACTTCCACGATTCTGCCGCACTCGATGGTTACGTGAGGACCAGCTTCATCGAGGACTGCTGCGACCGTATCGTGGATGGCCTCAGACCCAAGTCTGGCAGAAGGGCATGGCGTGTGACCGGCGACTATGGGTCTGGGAAATCGAGTTTCGCGCTTCTGCTTGCAAACGCACTTGCGGGTCGGGATAGCGAACTTCCGCCGCAGCTTCGTCGCGTCATCGACATTAAGAAGCTCGGCGTTCAATCGCTCTCGTTTTTACCGGTGCTTGTCACGTGCTCGCGTCAACCGCTTGGGACCTCCATCTTGAGGGCGCTGCACAACAGCATCCTCAACGTCTACACACGTGGGGCGAAACCAAAGGTTGCCTCGGAGGTCCACCGGCTGCTCACCGCAAAGCAGGAGCCAAGCGACGAACAGATCGTCGATACGATTCTCGGAGCAAATTCCCAGATCATCGCCGATTCAAAAGGCCAAGGTCTTCTGCTCATTGTTGATGAACTGGGGAAGTTCCTTGAGTTCGCGGCGCTCAATCCGCATCGGCAGGATGTTTTCTTGTTGCAGCGCCTCGGTGAAGCTGCGTCGCGCAGTGGAAACGAGCCGCTATTTGTAGTCTGCCTCTTGCATCAAGGCTTCACTGCGTACGCTGACCAGTTAAACCAGTCGGCCCAGCGGGAGTGGGAAAAGGTGGCCGGTCGCTTTGATGAGATCGTATTCAATCAACCTGTGGAGCAGATTGGCCATCTCATCGCCTCTGCCCTGAATGTAAACGTCGGACAGATTCCAAGGGTTCAGGTATCAACTGTGCGCCACGCAATGCAGCAGGCGGTAGAGCTTGGCTGGTTCGGCGCAGCGCACCAATCAACGCTGGTGGAATTGTCAACACGGCTTTATCCACTTCATCCCACCCTGCTGCCGGTTGTTGTCCGCATATTCCGTCGCTTCGGTCAAAACGAGCGTTCGCTCTTCAGTTTCCTGCTTTCCAACGAGCCTTTCGGTTTGCAGGCGTTCAGCGAAAAGCGTCTTCACGAGGCCGAGCCGTATAGACTGCACAACCTGTTCGACTACGTGCGAACCAACTTTGGCCACAAGCTGGGCGCTCACAGCTACCGAAGCCATTGGAACCTCATCGAGTCCATTGTTGAAAGCTACGCCACTGAGGACGCTCTTCAGGTTCAGATTCTCAAGACAGTTGGCATCCTGAATCTCCTGAATGACGACCTCTTGGCCACGGAGCAATCGGTTGTGTGTGCCTTGGCTGGCGATGACCACGCCCACCAGCGTCAGGTCAAGGCTGCTCTGGGCAAGCTGCACCGCATCAAGCGGGTGCTCTATGACCGAGGTCGAGGACGTGGTTTGTGCCTATGGCCCCATACCTCGGTAGACCTTGAGAAGGCGTACGACGATGCGAGACGCACGGTCCAGACTCCCCAGCGCGTGGCCGCGCTCCTTAAGGAGCACCTTGAGACTCGCCCAATCGTTGCCCGCCGACACTACATCGAAACAGGAAACCTCCGTCATTACGATGTCCGTTACTGCGCGGTCGCTGAACTTTCGACTCTGCTTTCCGAAGACTTAAGCGCCGCAGATGGTGTGATCGTGGTGCCGCTCTGCGAAACGGTTACCGAGCGCGAGGTCGCTGTCGCATTCGCTGGCACAAACGAACTCACGTCCCGTCCCAACTGGCTTGTCGCCGTTCCCCAACCGTTGAGCAACCTTGCCAGCTTGGTGCAGGAGGTTCAGCGATGGGAGTGGGTGGCAACAAACACGCTGGAGTTGAACGCAGACAAGTATGGCCGTGAGGAAGCATCGCGCCAACTCGAAGCAGCGCGGGCGCAGCTAGAGCGCCGCGTAAAGGCACAAGTGGGCTTTGTCCAATTCGGCGAGCGCACGTCGCTGGAGTGGTTCCGTCAAGGCGAGCCAACCGAAATCCGAGACGGACGTCACCTTCTCTCCGAACTCTCGCGCTTCTTCGACGAGACGTACACAAAGGCACCGCACGTTCACAACGAATTGGTGAATCGCCGAAGTCTGAGTTCCGCAGCGGCGGCGGCGAGGATGCGCCTCGTTGAGCGCATGTTCACCCACGGGAGTTCGGAGTGGTTGGGAATGGACGCTGGCAAGAAGCCGCCAGAGATGAGCATGTACCTCTCCGTGCTCCACAACACGGGGATTCATCAACTACAGGACGGCGCGTGGCGAATCGTTGAACCGCACCATAATCGAGATAAGAAGTGCAACGTGCTCCCGACGCTCAAGCGAATCCGCGAGATCGTGCAGCGCGAGCCGGACGCACGGGTAAACGTCGCCGCACTGTTTGCCGAACTGCGCAAACCACCGTTTGGTGTGCGTGACGGCATGATCCCGCTCCTGCTCACCGTTTTCGCCATCGCGCATGAACAGGATGTCGCTTTCTACAAGGACGGCAGTTTCCTGCGCGAGATGACCGGGGAGCACATGTTGGTAGTGACCAAACAGCCAGAGCGCTTTGAGCTTCAGTACTGCAAGATTGAAGGCGTCCGCGCCGAGCTTTTTGAGAAGCTGTTGAGTGTTCTGGAGGTAAAGCCGTCAGGCGAACGCCGAGTGGAACTATTGGATGTGGTCAAGCCGCTCTGTGTTTTCGTCGCCCAACTTCCAGCCTACGTCCACAACACCAAGAAGCTCTCGCCCATTGCGCTGTCGGTGCGTGATACCATCCTTGGGGCACGCGAACCCTCAAAACTCTTGTTCACGGACCTGCCGACGGCGTGCGGGTTCGAGCCATTCCCGGCCAACGCTGGTGCGAGCAAGGAAGTACAGGCGTTCATCCGTGGATTGAAGTCGGCATTGGATGAACTGCGGGCGGCGTTCCCAGAGTTACAGGGGCGGTTGCGCAATTCCTTGCGCGAGGCATTTGACCTCCCCGGCTCCTTCCAGCAGTTCCGGTCGGCGCTGGCAAGGCGTGCCGAGCAGGTAGTGCTTGGTGTAAACGAAGCCAAGCTGCGTGCATTCTGCTTGCGTCTGATGGACGACAACCTGCCGGAGTCAGAGTGGCTTGAATCACTTGGGAGCTTCCTAGCGCTCAAGCCGCCTGCGAAGTGGCATGACGCCGAAGAGGATTTGTTCGTTCAGGAACTAAGTCCGCTCTCCACTCGATTCCATCGAGTCGAGAGCATCGTGTTCGTGGATGGCAACCTCGCCAAGGATGGTACCGGCATTCGACTCGCCATCACGCAAGCTAACGGCACCGAGCACGAACAGGTCATCCATTTCGCTGCGGATGAAGAGAACCGCTTGCGAGAACTGCAAGCGCAGTTTGAGAGCATTCTGGCCAAGGATAAGCGCCTCGGTCTTGCGGCTGCATCACGGGCCATCTGGTCCAAGCTGGAAAAGGTGGAGAAGCCAAAGCCATGAGCAAGCCCACGCGTCACATCCTCTGCATGTCAGGCGGCAAGGACAGCACCGCGCTTGCCCTATACATGCGCGACAGGGTGAAGGACATGGAGTACGTCTTCTGTGACACCGACAAGGAGTTGACCGAGACGTACGAATACCTGAATCGAGTCGAGGCGTTTTTGGGGAAGAAGATTGTCAGGCTCAACGCGAAAGCGGGGTTCGACCACTGGCTCGAAGTTTTCGGAGGTTATCTGCCGTCGCCCCAGATGCGGTGGTGTACCAAGATGCTCAAACTGAAGCCGTTTGAGGAATATGTCGGTGAGGATTCCGTGATTAGCTACGTCGGCATCCGCGCTGATGAGGATCGGTTGGGCTACATCAGCACCAAGGAGAACATCAAGGCCGTGTTCCCGTTCAAGGATGACGGCATTGATTACGCCGGGGTGATGAAGATTTTGCAGGACAGCGGCATTGGAATGCCGTCCTACCTCAAATGGGGGCGCACGCACTCCGGCTGCTTTTTCTGCTTCTTCCAGCGGCCCATCGAATGGGTGCGGCTGCTTGAGAACCATCCAGATCAGTTCGAGCAGGCGATGAAATACGAGAAGATCAGCGATGACCCCGGCAAGACATTTACATGGAATCAAGGTTTGCCGCTCAGCGAGCTTCGGAAGCCAGAAAACATCGCGCTCATTAGACAGCGATACGCTGAGTTCGAGGCGCGAAGGAAGGCACGGCGAGGTAATAAGCGTCTCGTCGAAGTGCTGGCTGAGATGCAGGAAGAAGAGGACGCCCCGAAGGCGTGCCTGATTTGCCAACTATGAGCACTTGGCTGCGATTCCTCCGTCATTACGGGCCGGTGCCCCGGAATGACAACATGTACGACGAGACGATCCAGCGCTCGGCTCGCCGCCAAGGAATTGCGCCCATCGAGTTTGAGCACCCGTACCAGCGCCGCATTGAGGATTGTTTCAACCAAGCAACGGCTGACCCGGTATCGGTCATCCTGACCGGAACGGCGGGCGACGGGAAAACCCACTTGTGTCGGCAGGTGTGGAAAGCCCTGCAAGGGAAAGATGAAGATTGGGCATCCGACAATCCCTACCTGACGATCAACTTTCACTATCCCAAAGACCGGCAGAAGTGGCCGGACTTTGAAGAGCCGGGCCTTTATCGTTCGGTGAAGATTCACTTTATCCGCGACCTGAGTGGATGGGCACCGCAGCAGGGAGCGGAGTGGGATACTGACAAGGAGGCACTGCTACAAAAGTTCTGCTATTCGCTGTTCAACGCTGAGGCGGAAGAACTTTTCCTCATCGCGGCGAACGATGGTCAACTCATCGAAGCCTTCCGGCGTTTGAAGGACACCGACGCCGTGAAGAAGGCCCGGCGGGTGTTTGAAGACTTGCTTGTCGAAGACCGGCAAGAGCAGGCAGGCGTGCGGTTGAAGTTTTTCAATTTGAGTCGCGCTAGTTCCGCTGAGTTGTTCGACCGAGCCATCGAGAAGTTTCTCACGCATCCGGGCTGGGACGAACTCAAACAGGGTGTGCCCGGCGAAAACGACGTGTTCGGCCCCAAGTGCCCCATTCGCCACAATTACGAACTGCTTGGCACCCCGCTGGTCAAGGCCCGGCTGCGATCACTGCTGGAACTGTGCGACTACAACGGCCTTCACGTCCCCGTGCGCCAGATACTCCTGCTGCTCTCCAACGCTGTCCTTGGCCATCCTGACGCTAGCCAACATTTGATGCTGCCCAAGGACGTGCCAAAGATCATCGCTGCGGGAACCGTGTCCAAGGCGAGCCTGTACAACAACATCTTCGGCTCGAATCTCTCGGACATCCGGCGGCAATCCATCACCATTTTTGATTTCTTCGAGCGGTTCCAAATCGGCTACGAGACATCGAACCGCGTAGACAACCTGCTCATCTTCGGCGAGGACGACGACCATCTGGGCAACTACTTCAAGACCTTCATTGAGCAGGACTCGTTTTACGGCGCTGACGACCGATTCTACGCGGCAAAGCACGAGTACATCGAGGGCACGAGCGAGGATGAGGACAAAGACAAGGAATTCTTGGACATGCTAGTGGCCCAGCGACGCGGGCTGTTCTTCAAAATCCCCAAGGAGGTCGAGCAAGAATTAAAACTGTGGGAATTGACGGTGTTCAAATTCGCCGGGGAATACCTTGATGAAATTGTGGACGTGCTCAAATGTGGCGCGGTCGTAAAGCGCCCGCTCGTCTCACGGCTGGTTAAAGGGTTGAACCGCGTTTTCACGGGGATGCTCATCAACAGCGACCGCGAACTGTTCTTGGCGACGAGCGGCAACTACTCGCAGGCCAAGGTCAGCCGTATCCTCGTCGAGTGCGTGTCGGTGGAGCCGAGCAAGGGTGAAAAGGTGATCCTGCGCTTCGATCCGTCGAGCGGGCGTGTTCTGCTGTCAGTCTTTTTTGCGCCGGACAATTTCGTGGACTTCAATTTGACTCTAATCCGCTACGAGTTTCTGTCGCGCATCTCGATGGAAGGCGCATTGCCCGCCAGCTTCTCCAAGGAGTGCTACGAGGATTTGCTGGCGTTCAAGAGTCAACTGATCGCCGCCTACGTCAAACGGCAAGCCAAAGAGGAAGCGCCAGTGAGTTCTACGATTGCGCTCACGCTCCTGTCCTTGACTGAGCAGGGAACACCAGACCCACGGGCCGTTGAAATGATGCCATGAACCCGCTGCCTCAACCATTGCCGCCGCCGGAAAGTATGGAGCAATCGTCCTCGATGTGGGTGGACGAAGCGATCTGGGGGCATCGGCTATACGACGAGCAGTTGCCGTGGTTCGTGTTCCTTGAGTTCTTGAACGTGTTTACACACGAGGACGACAAGGGGCGGGCCTTTGATGAACAGGGCAAGCCGAACGAACTGAAGTACCGCGCCGCACACAGGCTCTACCTGCGCAACATCCTTTTCAACAATCCACACCTGCCGGAAATCCGCCTGTCGTATCCGAACGACACCAACCGCTGGGATGAATGGTCACGGCGAATGAAGTCGGCGGCAACCGGACTCAACCACCCGGAGTTCGGTTTCCTCAAAGACCACTTTCACTCCTTTGAGGATTTTTGTGAGGTCGTCTCGCTCGTACGTTCGACCAGTCTCGAAGTGAACAGCAACAAGCGATGGACATCGAAGTTCGTATTCCCCTACGGGCGCGGTTGTCTCTACGAGGATTTAGATAATAGCGCCTCGACCAATGACCGCCGCTTCTTCGGTAGAACGGGAGAGATGCTTTACCTGATGCTCTGCCGAACGCCGCGCAAACAGGAGCTACTTGCCGCGCTGAAAGAACGATTGGCCAAGACGGACAGCACGTGGGATTCCATCGTCCGCTGTTTGCAGCCAACTGCCGACGAGGACATCAGCAGCGAACGTGCGAACGCGTTTCTCCCCTACCTGAGCCACCCTTGCTTTGATGACCTTGCGGACGACTGGTTGGCGCTGCTGCGGCTAAAAATCCCCGGCTTCGACGTGTATCCCCATTTGGTCAATCTGGCCGGGTTGCACATGGTCAAGTACCAGTTGACCGTTTCACGGCAGCTTCTTGGTGCGGCCACACCGCTGGCGCTCATCTGTGAAGTGGTTGCACCAAAGAAGACCCTTGTCCGTGAAGTTTCGTGTGACCTTTACCAATCAAATAATCTGCTGCCCGCGCAGGCCGTTGAAACGTTCATAGCCAATGTTGAGAAGTCCGAGGAATGGCAGCGTGCAATCACAGAGAGCGGTGCGTTTGAGAAGTGTAGACGGATTCTCAAGCAGCGAGTGCGCTGGGGTGAAGACTACGACGGCCCATCCGATGCCGGTGAACTTATTTCGCGGCTCCGCCAAGATGCCATGAAGCGCCATCGTCAGCACGTTGCGAACATCCATCGCAACTACGGACGTGAGATCGGCCTCGTATCAAGGCGTGGCACCGTGAAGCTCCGCTACGCCCCCACCGACTCGCTGCTCAAAACACTGCTGTTTGCCAATGTTGAGAAGCGCATTGAACTTCATCAGTTTCTTGCTCGGCTGCATACTCGTTACGGACTGGTCTTCGGCGACAAGGAAGCCGAGCAAGTGCTCTCGAAGGACGAATTCGACAAGAAGGCGTTTCAGGGGAATTCCCGTCGCCTTGAGCAACGACTCGGCAGCTTGGGCTTGTTGCGCCGCCTGTCGGATGGGTGTGCCTACGTTGTCAACCCGTACCACACGGAGGTCCAATGACTAGCGACCAACTCATTGGCAAAGTTGTCGCCAGTTATCTTCGGGATCGTTTGACGGAGGACGACTCAACGGGCGTTGCGCGTTACCTGCTCGACTGCCTGAGTGCCGACCAGACCGCCGCAGTCGCCAAGACCATCCTTGAGGATTCCTCGCTGGCTTCGCTGGTTGAAATCAAACTGCCGATTCACTTCGTCGGCGGTCATGACTTGCCATCTCACATCCTTACGAACGAGCGCACGACGTATTTCCGCAATGCCGCCTGCTCCAAGTCTGCGCTACTTGTCGCAAACACCGGGGATGACGAAGAGCAATCGCTCAAGGAGTTGGTGTCTATCGGGGCGGCAGAGCTTTACGCGCATCCTGCGCTGTGGGTGAATTGGGCTGCTGAGGGACTGCCGATTCTCGCCGAGCACCAGAATTGGTGGGTGAAGGCGCTGGAAGGGCTGCTGGAAGTGCGCTCCTTCGCGCTCGACCGACTCGCCGCCTACATCCTGCAAACCCGCGTGGCCATCGAGGATGGGCAGCCGGTGCTGGCGGCGCTTGGCGTTGCACTACCCGCGCTGCGTGTTCCGAGGGACACAGCTTTCGCTTCTTCGCTGACACCCAAGAACGCAGGACATACGTCCCGGTGGAAGGCGCTCTTCGCACAAGTCATCAAGAAGCGTGCTTGCTATCTTCTGAAGCAGACTCCGGCTCAAGTGCTGTTGCTGGAAGATAATTTGTTGGAGTCGTTCACCAAAGTACAAGATTCGATACCCGATGCGCTTCACCCAACAATCCGCGCCTTCATATCCGCCGAGAGTGGATGGAACAAAGAAGCCGCCGACCTCGCAAAATGCGAATGGGAGATGGTCAAGCCGTTGTTTGACGGGTTGAAGAAGGAGAAATTCAATCTCGGCAAAGCGACGCTTGAGTTCTATGACGAGCGCGATGAGGCGCTGCTGACAAAAGATGAACGCGATTACCTTGAACGGCTACGAGACAGCAGCCGGACTGAGGCTCAGGACGAGGACGAAGACTTTTACCGACGACACCGGAACGAACTCAAGGAGCAGCCGTCACTCAAATCAAAGTGGGACAGGTTTATCTTTGGTTCGCCAATCGAGACTGAAGATTTCTTGATCGGCCTCACGCTCTGCTTGGAGAGGTTGTTCGATCACGACGACGCGCCGTCATCCAAGCGTCGGTTGAAAATCACTTGCGACCGACGCACAAAGAAGGACCTCAAGGAACTGAATGAGGATGCCGGGCTTTATTTTGCCCGTCGCTATCGCGGCTTGAAGGCACTGTTTGGAACCCGAGTCTCGTGGGACATAGGGGACTTGATGAACTTCGAGGCTTTGGCCGACCAGTGGCGCAGAGCGACGAAGCCATACCGCAATACGTCCGCCGCTAAGGCCGCGTTACAGTTGAAGTTCCTGATCGAACTCGAAGTCGAGCTTACGACCGGGACAACCGAAACATACTTCAAGCAACTAATCTGGTTGTATGATCCAAACTCCGTCGCCAGTGAATTCCCCGGTGACTGGCTGAGACTTGCAGAGCATCCATTGATGCTGTGCCGCGTGAACCGCGAACCGGTGAGCGGCAAGGGCCGTTACCAGTCTCTCGACCTCCGCAATGTCCGCACGCTTTACCCCGCTTACGGCCAAGACCGTGGCTCGTTCGTTTCCATCTACAAGAAGGAGAACGACATCTCCCTGCTATGGCCCGCAAACTTGGCCAAGGCTCAACATGACGGATTGGTTTCTGAGGCCACCGGATCGAAGCTGTTGTCGCTGTTTCAATCGTTTCAACAAAGTTACCAGAGCGCGATCAAAGGCTTCGCCGAAGACGGATTGGCGTGCGCGGATATGGTCAAGCAGGCTGAGGACTACGGCGTGTTGCTCGATGCCATCTGCCGGGACGCGAAGGGCGACCGAAACCGGGAGAGCCTGTTACGTCCCTTGCTTCAAATTGGGTCTGTCATCGTAGACGTAGGACGGGTGACGGCCATTGTCGCGCCGTGGCACCCCCTACGGCTCTCCGCGATGGCAAACAAGGCGCTTCAGATTTCATCGCTGCTCAGGCACTTGTTGACGGCGGACAATGTCTTCTTCGGCGATGCGCCGCTGTTTTTCAATGAACTTGAGGCGGAATTGGCGCATCCCTACTACCCGGAAATCGTGCTTGGCTGGATTGACCGGAAGCCCGAGATGCTTTTGCTCACCGACCATCATCTCGACTACAGCCTCCACGAGTCGCCAGTCATCAGCAACGATGGCTTCGACGACACGAATGAGAGTCCGGCGGAAACATCCACTCTCATTGTCGATCTGACCAAGCGGTTCCTGTCCCTGTATCCGCACGAGCGGGCCAACCTGTCAGTCGTCCTCTACAACTGCGATTCAGCGCGGTTGCCTTATGCGCTTGTTGACAAGATGAATGAGCTTCACGAGGACGAGGATGACATGCGCTGCCAGATCATTCTCCGGCACCGGGATGGTGCGAAGCTGCGCGAACTTTACGAGAAGATCACCGAGTCCTCGGACGCCGACACTGATTCATTTGTTTCCAGCGAAGCTGCCAAGGACTTTATGGCCCGACTGCGAATCGGCATCATGGCCGATCAAGCGCCGGTGCCCGACCCGAAAGATGGCCCTCCAGCCGACATGGTGTTTTTGCAGGATGTGATCGCCCGGCACGCAGGCATGGAGTGGTACACGGAAACGTGCGTCCCGGTGGACTCCGCGAGCTTCATCCCGGCGCGTTGGTCACGGCGGCGTCCTTCACCGAGTGACGACATGAAATCGGTCGTCTATTTGTGTTGTCCTGTGCAAACCAAGGAGGGTTGGTCATTTATCACCGCATTGACCACTTTCATTCGTGGCGACTGGGATTGCGTCGAAAGCAAGCGCCTGCTTCCAGCCCGCAAGCTCGACTTCAATGATCCCCAGACCGCGAGCATCTTCAAAGAGATTCACAACCTTGGGAACTGGGTGGTGAACTACGACGAGCTACTCGACCGCCGTCAACTGATGAACCAAAACGTGAAGGTCATCCGTTACAAGCAGGGCGCGACGCAGGGACGCAACGTGCTCATTTCCTCGACGGCTTCATTAAGCCTGCTGCGCTCGATGGTGCTGGGCCGTGTGAAGGACTTGAACCTTGAGCTAAACGAGGCCGAGTGCAAGGAAGTCGCGGAAAGGTTTATCAACGATGCCAACGAAATCTCTGGCGACATTGTTCTTCGTGCTGCGAAACGTGGTCGTAATGCAAGCGAACTGATGGGTGTTGTCCTGAGTCGCTACATGATTCGCCACGAGCTTGGAGCAGCGCGGCGCTTTGGCTGGTATTTCCTCGACGACTACGCGGCGTGGCTTGGTCAACAGGAAGAGCAGATCGCAGACATCCTCGCGCTAACGCCGGAGCAGACGCCGGACGGGAAGCTCCAACTTGCCGTTGTTGTGTCGGAGTCCAAGTACATCGACTACGCCAGCCTTTCAACGAAACGAAAAGAATCACAAAAGCAACTGCGTGACACTATGCGCCGCATCCACGACGCGATCTTTGGCGACCCTCAACGCCTTGATCGTGACTTATGGCTGTCACGCTTCTCCGACCTGATGATGAATGGCATCCAGTTCCCGGCGAACTCACCGATTGACCTCGCAGCATGGCGTCGGGCAGTCCGCTACGGGGAATGCGGAATTCACATGCGCGGCTATTCGCACGTTTTTGTCTCTGGACCGTCCGACGCGCCGGAGTGCTCTGATTTCGTCACGGTCGCCGAGTTGGAGGATTCATGGCAAGAGGTCTTTTCACGAGCACGACTCCGAGAGTTGGTTTTGAATTACGCGAAAGATGCAGACCCGACCCCCACTCGAAGAGCCAACGCTGACCATGATATTTGGCAGGAGCAGACTTACAGAAAGCCTTCAGACCGCATTCAGATCGTTCATCGGCGTAAGGCACAGGACGACCCAGCCACTGACGGCACCGGTACTTCTCAACCCACTCCGAAGCCCACAACTACTCCGACACCACCAACACCGATGCCCGCTCCGGCTCTGCCACCGACGCCTGTTGTCACCACGACAAAGGCTTGGCCATGCTCAGAAATTGGTCGGCTCATCGCCAACTATCAGGGCGGATCAAGTGACAGCGCGGAGGATGAAGAATGGTTGCGTCAGGTCGAAAGCAAGAGCAAGGGGGCATTGCAGCAGTTCCAGCTTCAGTCGAAGTTGCTCTCCAAGGCTCTCACGCCCAATGCCGCGCTCCTGAAATTCCAAGGCAGTGCCAACCTCACGGTTGAGCAGGTTCTCAAGCGTCGCTCGGAATTCCTGACCACCCACGGGCTGAACGTCATCTCTGTGCGCCCCGAACCCGGCATCGTGGCCATTGCCATCGCTCGTCCAAACCGCCGCGTGTTGCATTTGCCCGATGTGTGGAAGAAATGGAACCCGGACTGCACGCACGGCAATCACGACCTGATGATCGCTGTGCGGGAGGAAGACAGCAGCCCACTATTCGTTTCCCCAAAGAGCAACGCACCGCACACTCTGATTGCCGGTTCAACCGGAAGCGGCAAGTCCGTGCTCATGCAGAATATCATTTTGGGCATCGCTTGCACCAACACGACGGCACAGGCGAGGATTGTGCTCATTGATCCGAAGCTCGGAGTAGACTACTTCGCTTTCGAGGGACTGCCCCACTTGCAGGGAGGTATCATTGACGCACAGGATAACGCAATACGCTCCCTGAATAAACTCATCGGCGAGATGAACCGGCGTTACGCTGTGCTCAAAGAGAACAAAGTATCAAACATCTTCGACCTCAACAAAAAGCCGAATGCCACGGAGCAACTACCTTTCCTCTGGGTCATCCACGACGAGTTTGCCGAGTGGATGATGACGGAAGAATACGCCAATGCCGTATCGGATATTGTCGGACGACTCGGAGTGAAGGCGCGTGCGGCGGGCATTTCGCTCGTCTTCGCAGCCCAACGCCCTGACGCCAACGTGATGCCAATGCAGCTTCGGGCAAACCTCGGCAACCGCCTTGTACTGAGGGTCGATGCGGAAGGCACTTCCGAGATTGCCCTTGGCGAGAAAGGTGCCGAAAGACTTCTGGGGAAAGGTCACTTGGCAGCCAAACTGGAGGGTACGCCCGACATTATTTTTGGACAAGTGCCCTACGTGAACAACGAGTTCTTGGTCGAAGTCGTTAGCGCCCTGAAGCAGCAGTCCTAGCCTGATTCATGGCGTCTGTCATTGCACCAGCATGAGTCCGGCGAACCTCTACTATTTTGACAACAACGCTACGACGCCCGTCGCACCGGAAGTCGTCGAGGCGATGTTGCCATTTCTGACGGAAAAGTGGGCGAACGCTTCAAGCCCATACCGGATCGGCAGAGAGGTAGCCAAACATATAGAGACGGCGCGAGAAAGGGTTGCGGCTCTCATCAACGCTGACCCAGAAGAGGTCGTGTTTACAAGCGGCGGCACCGAGAGCATCAATGCTGCCGTTCAGAGCGCTCTCCTTGTTGAGCCGAGGAAGCGGCACGTTGTCACGACTGCCGTCGAACATTCGGCGACGCTCAGGTTCTGCGAGTCGCTGGAGAAGCGTGGGTACGAAGTAACCGTCTTGCCGGTGGGAACTGATGGTTTGCTCGACGCGAGCCTTCTTGAGCAGGCAATTCGTCCCGACACCGCAATCGTTTCCATCATGTGGGCAAATAATGAAACCGGGGTCGTCTTCCCGGTCAAAGAAATCGCGGACATCTGCCGCCAGAAGGCCGTCCCGTTCCATACCGATGCCGTTCAAACGCCGGGCAAGATTGCGCTCGATGTCCAAACCGTTGGCGTTGATTTGTTGTCTTTGTCAGCCCACAAGCTCTATGCCCCCAAAGGTGTCGGAGCACTGTACATCCGGCGCGGTACGAAGTACTGGCCTTACGTTATCGGTGGACAGCAAGAAGACGGGCGACGCGGTGGAACCGAAAGTGTCGCCAACATCATAGGCTTTGGCGTGGCTGCGAGCCTTGCGCACTCCAAGGTGGATGATGTCACTCGGCGTGTCGGCGCAATGCGCGACCGACTTGAAAACACGATCCTTAACACGATACCCAACACCAGACGCAACGGAGCCGAAGCCCCGCGCTTGCCGAACACGAGCAACATCAGTTTCGGTTCGATTGAGGCCGAGGGAATGATAGTGATGCTCGACAATATCGGTGTGTGTGTTTCGAGCGGCTCCGCCTGCACCACGGGTTCGCTCGCTCCTTCGCATGTTTTGACCGCGATGGGAATCAATGCTGATCGCGCTCGCGCCAGCCTCCGCTTCAGCTTGGGCCTCTACACGACAGAAGCGGATGTAGACTACCTCGTCGCAAATCTGCCGGGGATCATAAGCAGATTGAGTGCGCCTTGAAATTGCGTAGCACATTTCTGCTGCGCAATCCCCGTTCACCACGGCTGTCATTCCAAATCTGCTCGCCGAGTCTTCGATCCACATTTACCCTGTGCCCGCATGAAATCGGCTGGAGCCAACGAACTTGTCGCTGCCGTGGAGAAAACCACGGGCTACAGGGTCGTCGTGGATACCGTCGACAACATCGGCGAGGATGCCCAGATGTTGTCGGCGCGGCCTGAGCTTCCAGTCCACACCATCCGGGTCAGCAAGGCCAAGCTGCCTTACGCCGAGTATATCGTCGCCACCCAGTGCGCCATGATCCTGCGCACATGGGCGGACCCGACGCGGATTCCCGCGTTTAGCCCCATCACGGAGAAGGTCGGCCACTACATCAACCGCACCGCCAGCGCCAAGCCGCTGTCCCAAGCTCCCGCCAGCGTGGCCCAAAAGACCGCGCAGCATTACGTCCAAGGGCTGCTGCACCAAGTGCGTTCGATGCCGTTGGAAATTCTGACGATCCGTGACTGCCGGGAGCTTTGCCCAGACTTGCGTGATTTGCAGGCCGATTCCGTCGAGAACGAGCTTCGCCGGTTGTCCGAGGTCTTTGCGCCGAAGTTGCGGTCGTCGGTGCCGGAGCAGGTCTGGCGCGGCAACGTGTCCATGAACTCCGCCTTCGCGCTCAACTGGGCGGAATTGTCCGGCTCGCCACTGGCGATGCTCCCGTACACCAGCGCGGGGTTCAACGGAACCGCGACGAGCTTGCTCAAGGAAGTGAACGCGCATTCCGCCAAGACGCCCGACGCCTACACCGCGCTGGTGGACGCATGGGCTGAGCAGGTGGGGCTGCGGACCCTGTATCAGTGGGAATATCGCAACGGCAGATCATGAACCAGCAGCAGCCCTTCACGTTTTCGCTCCGGCTCCAAGATTTTGATCTGGGCCGGTTGCCCATTTCGGCGGAAGCGCTGCGGGCCGATGCCGATCTGATGGCTCAGGCCATTTCGCAGTACTACACCGAGATTTTTCGCGGGCTGGGCGGCACCGCCAACGTTGCTGTTGCGGATGGCGCGGTGCATGTTTCGTGGTACCCGCAAACCGGGGAGCCACGCAAACTTCTGTTCGATCATGCCATGTCGCTGCTCCGAAGGGGCAATCATCGGCAAGCCGATCCAATCCTGCATAGCCTTCATGCCCGGTACCCTGACGATCCGCACATTCTCTACAACTACGGGATGTTGCTAAGCGACCAAGGCAGGCTGGAGGCCGCTTTGTCGTTGCTGGGGCATCTTGCCGAGGTCGCTCCCGATCATGCCAACGGCTGGACAGCTTTGGGTGTCGCACTGTCGCGGGCGGGGAACAAGCCGGAGGCGCTGAGGGCGTTCCAACGAGCTTTGGAAGTTGACCCTGCGAACGCGTACGCGGCCCGCAACGCCGGGGCCATCATCGCCGAGTCGAATCCCACTGAAGCACTGCCGTTCTTTGAGAAGGCGGTCGCGGTGTTGAAGGACGATCAGCAAACGCTCTTGGGCTACGGCACCTGCCTGTTCAGCCTTGGCCGCAAGAAGGAGGCGGATCAAGCGCTGAATCGTTGCATCGAGATCAATCCACTTTCGGACACCGCCGAACAAGCCCGCGTGGCCCGCACCAAAATGGCGCACGCGTCCATGCGCTCTGCCGTGGGCGGCGGCCTGCGCCCTGACGTGGTGATGTACTGCCTCGACGCACTGAAGCTCTTTGAGGAAGGCGGGCGCACCAAGGCCGGAGCCGTGACGATGGAGATCGCCCTGCTGGGGCGAAACGGTTTGGACATCAACGATCCCGCCCAGAAGTACACGCTGCGCAGCCTGCCCGGCAACTTCAGCGGAATGCGGCTCGTTTCCATGATGTACGCCGGATTCAAAATCCTCGCGCCGGACCAAGACGCCGGGATTGACCTGTCTCGCGAGTACGCGGAAGCGAAGCGGTTGTTCGAGTCGGAAAAGGGCAGGAGTGGTGGGTGAGAGATCGGTGACCTTGACGCGTGGCTGAAGCTGTTTGTCGTGCTGGCGGCGCTCGCCTACCATGCTGGCGATGGGCAGCGACTTGATCTACTACCAGTTCAGCCGTGACAAGCTGGTGCGCGGAGACTTCAGCCATTTCCTTGGGTTGTATGCGCCGGACAAGCTGCCTGAAGGGCGTCGGCTCCGCCAGATGATGAACAGCTTTGTGTTCGGGATCGAGGGCTGGGATGCTGACAGACGCGAAATCCACATGATCCCCGAAGTCCGCCGGTTCTACGCGGCGTTCCACGAGGCGTGGCCCTACTGGCTCTACTTCTGCAACCTCGACGTGGACACACTCCGGGCCATGACGATGTGCTGCCTGCCGTCCATTACCGCGTTGCAGGTAGACGGGCGAACCCAAGTGGCGGTCACCTGTGATCCGCTCGACTTGATCCAGTTCATCAAGCGGGATTTTCTGCCCATGAACCTCATGTGTGAGCGGGCCGAGATTTCCGAGCGCGGGATTTACGACAGAACGAAGGCGGTGTTCGAGTATTTCAACCTCCCATTCGATGCCGAACCGCCCGCGCCGGTCGGCTCCATGGCTCCGCAGTCAGCGCGGGGCACGACCAGAATCGGACGCAATGACCCATGTCCCTGCGGCAGCGGCAAGAAATACAAAAAGTGCTGCGGCGCGGGTTGAGTGAGAGCCAGTGTAGACAAATGAACGCCATTCGCACCTACAACGTCGAGGCTGCGTTGCCCACGCTCGATGATGCGCGGCGGTCGGTCATCGCGGAGATCAAACGGGCCAAACGCGAAGGCGTGAAGGTGTTGAAAGTGATTCACGGATATGGCTCATCGGGCAAGGGCGGCACCCTCTGCGTCGGCCTGCGCAAATCGTTCGGGCTGCGGAAAAAGGAGGGCGTCATCAAGGACTTCATCGTTGGTGAGAGCTTCACAATTTTCAACCCGACGGTGCTGGCGCTGCTGGAAGCGGTGCCGGAGTTGCGCGGCGACCCGGACTTGGGCGCAACCAATGAGGGCGTGACGATCCTCTGGCTCAAGTGAGCGAAAGGTGAGGTTCAGGATGAAACGCCGCACGCTCAAGCAGCTTCGCTCGAAACTGGAGTCACTCGACCACCACAATGTTTACGTTGTCTTGCTCGATCCCTCTGTCGGGAAGCTCCGAAAGGTGCGTGCGGTGAATCCTACACGTGATCCCAAGAAGCCGTGCGTGTATGTCGGCATGACCGGCCTGACGCCGGAGGAACGCTTCGCCAACCACCAAGCTGGCCTCAAGGATGCCCCGGTGGTGAAGCGCTACGGCATCCGCCTGCTGCCAGAATTGTACGCCCACCTGAACCCGATGCCGTTTGCGGCGGCGGCAGAGATGGAGAAGGATTTGGCGGATGACCTGCGCCGGGCGGGCTACACGGTCACCGGTGGGCACTGACGAATCACCGGGCATGGTGCGTTGTAAACAGAAGCAGGATCGTGGTAGAGTGCGGCGTGCAGCAGCCGATCAATGAACTAGATGATCTGGACCCCAAGGAGTACGCCTTGAGGGTCGTTAATCCGCGCTGGTTGGGCAGCTTTGAGGATCGGGTACGCTGCGCATTGGAACGGGCTGGCTTCGTGATCGAGCGGCTGATAATCAACCCCGACGATTCGATGGCGACGTTTTGGCTGCGCCCATCGCAGCCGCTGGCGCACCTTCAGAGTCTGGACGCTGCCCGCGTAGCATTGCAGGCGGCCCTGACCAACGCGGACTGTCCATGCGGTGAGCAAGAGTTGGCGCTGACAGTTGAGGGCGATCATTGGAACGGCGCGTACTGCCCGCCGACGCCAGAGGACAACATTGACCCGATGGTCTACGTGAACGCTTTGCCGCCGTACGCCTGACTCCAGCCGTCATTACGGTCGGTCATTCCTGTGTTGTAAACAGCCGCCCATAGGGCTGAGGATGCCGTAGAACCGGCGTCTCATCAAACGTCCGTTTGATTGTATACGCCGAACCTCTGTCGACGGAGGCCGTTTTCCCGGTGTTCTGAGTCTCATGTTTCCATCTCCTTTTTCATTGTCTCATATATCCATCTGTGCTAGGGTTTATGAGACATGAGTACAAAATCACCCTCCCGGCTGATCGGATACGCCCGCGTCAGCACCAATGGTCAGGAACTGCAACTCCAGTTGGATGCCCTCAAGGCTGCTGGTGTCGCCAAGGCGGATGTATACACGGACAAGGCAAGCGGCTCCAAAACCGCCCGCCCCGGTCTGGACAAGTGCCTTCAGGCGCTTCAGCCGGGTGACACCCTGCTCGTTTGGCGGCTTGACCGGTTGGGGCGGTCAATCCGCCACTTGATTGATCTGGTCGAGCATCTCCGCGAACGTGGGGTCGGCTTCAAGTCGCTCTGCGAGTCGATAGATACCACGACGGCCAACGGGAAGCTGATCTTCCACATCTTCACGGCGCTGGCGGAATTTGAGCGTGACCTGATTAGAGAGCGCACCAAGGCCGGGTTGACGGCGGCGCGGGCACGGGGCCGGAACGGCGGTCGTCCTCCGATCCCAGCGGATCATCCGTCTGTGGTCACCGCCAAGAAGATGCACGCCGACAAGACTATGCCGGTGGCGGACATCTGCCGGACCCTCAGGATTTCAAGGCCGACGCTCTACCGGTATTTGGCGTTGAAGTGATTTGAAAACCGGCCACAGAACGGGGTACAGTTGCGCATGCCGCGAAGCATCCCAGCTTTTGTGAACCCGGCGCTACTGATCTGGGCGCGAGAACGGGTTGGTTTGTCGCTCGACGGTGCCGCCGAGCGGGCAGGCTTTGAAGCGGAGCGATTGCGTCGATGGGAGCAGGGGGAAGACCGTCCTTCGATTCCGCAACTTCGCACCCTTGGAGATGTTTACAAACGCCCCTTGGCTGTGTTCTTTTTGTCCGCGCCACCGACAGACTTCGATCCCCAGCGAGAATTCAGACGGTTGCCCGGAGTCACCCCTCAAAGCGAAACGCCAGAACTACGGATGGCGCTCCGTGCCGCTTTGTTTCGCCGTGAAGTCGCTCGTGACCTTTACGAACGAATGCAGGAGCCGATCCCTGAAATGGCTGCTGCGGTTCACCCACACGAAGACGAGGAAGTCGTTGGGGACCGCATCCGCACCTTGCTGACGATCAGTTGGGATGCTCAGGTCGAATGGCCGTCCGCCTATGCCGCGCTGAACGCTTGGCGCACAGCAGTCGAACGGGTGGGTGTCTTGGTGTTTCAGACGGGAGATGTGGACATGAGTGAAATGCGCGGAACCAGCATTCCTCATGGTCCATTGCCCGTGATCCTGCTCAACAGCAATGATGCACCGCACGGAAGGCTTTTTACCTTGGTCCACGAACTCGTACACATCCTTTTGACCAACGGCGGGCACCGGACCAGCCCGATGGAGGGACAGCGGTTGCCGGAGGACCAGTTGTTGGAGCGTGTGAGCAACCGGTTCGCGGCTGCCACATTGATGCCTCGTGCTGAGTTCTTGGCCGAGGCTGCGCGGCACCCGGACGCGCTGGCTGGAGATGATGCTGGTCTACGTCGCTTCGCCAACAGGGTCAAGGTCAGCCCAGAAGCCATATTGCGGCGTCTGATTTCTTTGCACCGGGTGCCCGCCTCCCTGTATCGGGAGAAGCGTCGGGACTGGCAGCAGCGCCTATGGTATTCGCCTCGTACATCGCAAGGTGGGCCTCCTATTGAAGTGCGGGTGGTTTCATCGGTGGGCAGACCTTTCGCATCACTGGTATTGGAAGCGTATCAGCGAAACGCGGTAAGCAGTGCGGACGTGGTCGATTTTCTCGGCGTGCAACTCAAGCATCTGGGGAGAATTGCAGGTCAACTCCTACCCGGACCCGGTTCAGCCGCGTTTGCCTAGCCGATGCTCTACTGCGTTGACACAAGTGCTTGGCTTGATGGTTGGCAGCGCCATTACCTCAGAGATGTTTTCCCATCCCTTTGGGCAAGACTCGACGACATTATTTCTTCTGGCCAGATCATTTGTACCGAAGAAGTCTACATTGAACTCCAGCGCAAGGACGACGACCTGCACAAGTGGATGATGTCCCGTAAGCACATGTTGGTGCCGCTGGATGAGGCGATACAAAACCGAGCTACGGTGCTCCTGCGCGAGCATCCTCGGCTCGTCGATACGCTTCGAGGGCGCTCGAAAGCCGATCCGTTCGTGATCGCGACAGCCATTGAGCGCGGTGCCGTAGTAGTGACCGGTGAGGTCTTGACCGGCAAATTGGAGAAACCGCGCATCCCTGATGTTTGCAGGGCCAAGGGCATCGCTTGCATTGGGTTCCTCCAGATGATTCGTGACCTGAGGTTGACTTTCTGAACGCGGTGCAGCGTCAGTCAACCATTTCCGGCTGGTTCACCATCGCGCAGTCACGGCAGTGGCGCAGCCTGACGTTGGAGCGTTACCCACGAAATCGACCTGATGCGCCAAAGGGTCCGGCCTTGGGCACCGCCCTGCATGACGCTGCATGACAAGAAATCTTCGTGCTACGGGTAGTTCACTTCGCACTCGCCAAAATCCCGACCTCGAATATCCTCAGTGTTTATGCGGAAAATCCCCATTTTTGATGGGGATGGGCTGGTGAGTGCGAAAGATTTCGAATCCCTTCGCTCGCTCCAATTCATCCCCTTTATTGCCAACGACTCAGGTGGGTTCTGCCGGTGTACACGACGGCCGCGTGACGCCTGCACGGCAATTCCAGTGACCCAGAGGGGAAGAACTCCGACTTGGCCCGAATCCTCTAGCCCCTGTTCAAGCTTTGGAAGCGTTCAATCCGGAAGTTTTCAAGAAAGAGGTCACTGCTGACCCACAGGGTTGAGGGATAAAAAAGGTTGGCGTGCGGGTTTACGCCCTGCCACAAGGAAGGGCATGAAAAAAAACATCGTCAAGCCAACCCCAGCAAGTTCTCGCTCTTGCGGCAAGTTTGCAACTTCATTCCGTCGCATCTGGCGCCGCGTCTGGCGCGCGAAA
>MWDV01000008.1 GCA_002070715.1 Verrucomicrobia bacterium ADurb.Bin118 | reverse complement strand
GGCCATTTCAACTCAAACCAGCGAAACATTCAACCTAAACTTCACAGCGTCCAGGGCTGTGGCACATGCGCGGGTGGCCAACTCACTCCGGCGCGGCCTGAGCGCCGCTAGATTCCTTCTCACCGTTTGTGCGGGACACCGTTTGTTGCCCCTGATCCCGTCGTGATTACGGTCTGGACCTCCCCACCAAGAGTCTTGCCAGGCTCGAAGAACTTCTCCATCGCTTCTTCCTTGGAAAACAAGCCGGCAGATTTGGTGACAGTGATGACGAAGCCACTGCTTGCCGTCCGATACTGATATTGGTTTCCGGATTTCCCCGCAAGAAGCTCGCTCAGGTATTCCTTATCATGTAAGCCCGATACAGTTTGCAGCTCGGAAAGCTTGCCAGGATACACACCCTGTTCCTCTCGGAACGCCTCAACTCCAACCGCAAGTCGATTGATTTCCCCCGGTGTGTATTCCATCCAAGACTTGTGCTTCAAATCGCGGATGACGATGGCGACGATAAAACACAGACCCAGAACTCCAGCAATCGCTAAACCAGCAAAGAATCGCTTCATGGCTGTTGCTCCTTGCCACACTTCTTGAACGATTGAGAAAACGAAAAGTCGAACTCGGCAGAGATAAAAAAGGCCGGTCCATCACTGTCGTGATACCACCGCATGTAGTATTGCTCGTCCTTTGCTAACCCGTTAAGGACGCGTATCCCCCAACTCGAGTTGTATGGATTGTATCCATTCGCTCGAAACGTGTAGGTCTTGCTCATGAGTGCCTTCACGTGAATGTCAGCGCTGCACGTGCAACAACATTTTCCACCCTCAACAACCGGGTTGCCGCATTTCCAGTTTGCAGTCGAACGCAAGCGAAGCTGCCAGTTCCCCATGTTAACAATCCCTGGATTCTCCTCGATAGTGAAAGAATTGTCCGATTGTTTGATTACTGATGTCCCACTTTGATTGCAACTAACCGCTTTCCGAAGATCGGCAATGATGCGGTCCTTGTTGACTCGGCCTTTGGCTGCTTCAATAGCGCTGTCTGACAACTCGTAATTCTCTCCCAGATCACCCGCGAACAAAAAGATGAACATCCGCCACGCCTCGCTATTGAGCGAGTCTTGTGGCGTTGGTTGACTCGGCGGATCGTAATATCTGTATCCGTAATAGAGGAAACCCGTCTCCCAATCACAGAACTTGGTGGAGAAAGTGAACGGATTCACGAATGCCAGTGGGCCGGTCGCTCGCAGCGGTCTGCCAAAGACATCGTACTCGTATTGCGCGGCAACCGCGCCGTTCGTGGCGTTTACCAACGTCGTCACATTATGATTGCCGTCGTAACAGTAAAGGTATGTGCCCGCATTCGTGCCTTGATGCACGGTCATGGAAAGCAATCCACCCACTCCGCCCGCGCCTTGCAGCGTGCCGCTGGCGTCGATACCCCACTGGAAAGAAGCTAGAAGCGAGGAGTTAGAATCCAGGATCGCAATCAGGTTCCACCCATCGTACACGAACTTGTTCGTGCTCTGCGCCACATACGTGCTGCCGTTCCACGTTGAAACGATTTTCTGCGTGCGTCGTGATTTGGAATCATACTGGCAATCCAACTTCACTCGCGAACCAACCGGGGCGGCACTGTTTCTGGTGAAGGAAGTGATTCGGTTCTCGGCATCCCAAGTATAACTCCAGCGTCCGTCGTTGGTGAGATTGCCATCGGCGTCATAACCAAACACCTCCGCCGTCTTGGGCACAAACAGTTTTCCACTGGTATTGGTCACAATATCCGCCCCGGTGTAATTGCTCAGGACAGCGACGTTGGTGATGGTCAACCACAACGCGCCCGTGTTGTTGTTGACCAACATTTCCCCGCGGAAATAATCCCCTTGGCGCGTCGTCGGCGTGTAGAGCGCCAGATTGTCCTGGCTCCACAAACTCACCGTGGCCGTGTTGGTGGCCGTGCCCAGCACGTTCACAAAGCCCGGCACCGTGCGGCTGGTGTATTGGTTCAGGCTGTTCACAGAATAGGAAGCTTGCCGCAGGTCCCGCGTGGTGGTCTGCCGGTTGTCAATGTCGTCGAACGCATAATCAAACTGTCGCTCCGCGACGAGCGTGGTTGGTGCGTACAAGTTCACGTGTAGACAAGAAGCTGCACCAGCGGAAATTCATGGCACGGCTACTGCATTGGTTGGCGCGCACAGTTTACTTTTACTTTTCTTTTTGCTCAGAAAGGTAGTCAGTGACCCACGGCTCACGTTTGACTACCTCGCCAGACTTCAAAACGAGAAAACCAGTTTCCTTGGTTTTACCGTCGCTCCACTCGTATTGGCAAATTGCGCCACCGTTGGAACTCGCTTCCTCTAGGTCTCGACAAAACTTGAGGATTCTTTGTCGGTCTTCAGCCTCGCGCTGTAACATCGTTTTAACGAATTCCTTAACGCCCTGCTCGCCCCCAAAGCGGCGCTCCGTCTCACCCAAAATGTAGCTGGTCGATCCAGCACGCTCGCCCCAAATCGCCTTGTAAGTGTCGAGGGAAACAGGGTTCAAGTAAGTGTATTTTCCAAACTCAGCAGCGTGCTTGCGCTGGAACTCCGTAACAGGGCGGTAGACTTCTGGAACGGAGCAGCAACCAGCAATCAGCAGCAAGCAGGAAACCGATGCGAGGGCGAGTGATCTCATATCGCTACTGGGTCTTTTGTCCATCACAGCAGCCGCAATGAGAATCAAGATTCAGGATGGATGGGCAACCATACGGCCCAACTGTCTTAGCCGGGGAAGATATGGATGCCCCACCCACCTTAACCGTAGCCGAGTAATCCAAGGTCACATGCAACTTCTTGCTTTTGCACCTGGCGTTTATGGTGAGATTCATTTGCGCCTCAGGTGCATAGTCGGCTGCCGTTTCCAAAAGCTTCTGAAGTGCCTTTCGCTTGTTCGGATCGGTAATTTCCTTAAGCGCCTCCTCAATTGCTTTGCCTTTCAGCGACGACAGCACGCAGTCTGCAATGTTTTTGGCCAGTGACGTAGGAGTGTATCCCGGTTCAAAATCGGGCTTGAAAGAAAACCCCTTGCAAAGATCAATATCAAAAGCCTCTGGCTCACCAGGCTTTGGCTTCTCGCCGCGTAGGCGACTGTTCAGCGCACCACAGGCAAACAACTTGTCGAAGTATTTGTCCACCTGCTTCGCACCAATCGAGGTCGCACACCCAACAAAAGTATCCCACAAGAACGCCAACCCCTTGGGATCAATCCGATTGATCGCCGAGTTATGAACGAACCCATACAGGCTCTCGCCTCCAGCTTCCTCGATTGGGTCTCTACTAAGCCACCTCCCCACCCATGCCGTGTAATCGCGATACAGGTATTTGATGTCGTCGCACACGTCATCCGCGTATTGCGTGCTGAAACGAATCGGATTGAGTTTGGCCATTGGACCGGTGACGCGCAGCGACTCGGCGAAGGGACCGTATTCGTAGTGCGCACTCTCGGCACCCGTTGCCGCGTTGATGAGCACCATCACGTTCCCGTTGCCATCGTAGCAGGTGAAATGTGTGGTGTTTGCCATCGCGCCGCATTGGGCGGACGTTCCCGCTTTCACTGCCAGCGCGCCGCCCACTCCACCAGCCCCTTGAATGCTACCGCTCATATCTATGCCTCGCATGAAGCTCACCACCACGCCGTTCGTATGATCCAGCACCGCCAGCAAGACTTGATGGTCCCACACGTAACGGTTGGTCTGTGAGGGATAGTAACTCATCCCGTTGTTCGTGGACACAATGCGCTCAATCCATCTTCCATCGGGCAGAAGCGTCCACGCCTCTTTCACTTTGGCTGCCGACGGCAGCGTGCTCCGGCTCTCAATCGTGATGCGCCGGTTCTCCCCATTCCACACGTTCGTCCACAAGCCGTCACTGGTTAAGTTGCCATCGGCGTCATAGGTGAACGCCTCGGGATTCTTCGCCAGCAACAAATTGCCCGCGATGTTGGTCACAATGTCCGCCCCGGTGTCGTTGCTCAGGACGGCCACGTTCGTGATGGTGAGCCACAGCGCCCCCGTGTTGTTGTTGAACAACATTTCCCCCCGGAAATAATCCCCCTTGCGTGTCGTCGGCGTGTAGAGCGCAAGATTGTCCTGGCTCCACAAGCTTACGGTGGCGGTGTTCGTGGCCGTGCCCAGCACATTCACAAAGCCCGGCACGGTGCGGCTGGTGTATTGGTTTAGGTTGTTGGGTGAATACGTGGCTTGGCGTCCATCCCGCGTGGTGGTCTGCCGGTTGCCAATGTCGTCAAACGCATAATCAAACTGCTGCCCGGCGACGGGTGTGCCATCGCTCCAATACTTCTTCCCGCTCGTCACCTGCCCCATGCTGTCATAGCCATACACCCAATAGCTGCCGTCCAGGTTCGTCACGCTCGTGCGCTGGCTGGCGGGGTTGTATCGGTAATCAAATTGGGACAGCGTGGAACCTGTCCCTCCCAACGACACGGTGTTCGTGAGGCGGTTCACAAAATCGTAGCCTTTGGTCGTGGTCATCACGGTGGTGCCGTTCGTGGCGAAGGTAATCTGTTCCACCA
>MWDV01000007.1 GCA_002070715.1 Verrucomicrobia bacterium ADurb.Bin118 | reverse complement strand
TTGCCGCAGCCCTTCACGCCGCCCGCGCGCGTGATGACCTACAATGCCGACAATCAAATCGCAACGTTCAACGGCGTGACTTACGACGCCGACGGCAACCTGACCAGCGGCCCGTTGACCAACAACATGTTCGTCAGCTACACCTATGACGCCCGCAACCGGCTGTTAAGCGCGGGCGGATTGAATTATGGTTACGACCCATCCGCCAACCGGGTAGCCATCACCAATGGTGCGAACGTGACGCGCTTTGTCGTCAATCCCAACGCCGCGCTGTCGCAAGTGCTGGTTCGCACCAAGCCCGATGGCAGCAAGACGTTTTACGTGTATGGGGTGGGTTTGCTGTATGAAATCACCGAGACCGCCACGAGCACGAACACGGCCACGTATCACTACGATTATCGGGGCAGCACGGTGGCATTGACCGATGGCAATGGCATCGTCACTGACCGGATTGAATACTCGCCTTACGGCCTGACGACTTATCGTGCGGGCACGAACGACACGCCGTTTCTGTTCAATGGGTGTTACGGCGTTCAGACCGATGCCAACGGCCTGCTCCACATGCGAGCACGGTATTACAATCCTTACCTCTGCCGCTTCCTTAATCCCGACCCCATCGGCTTCTCTGGCGGCTTGAACTTTTACGCTTACGCGGACGGCAATCCCGTCAGCATGATTGACCCATTTGGGCTTTGGAGCGTGGGAGACTTGGACATGTATGGTTCTATGTCAGAGATGGCAACCGCTGGATTTAATCGCGGCGGTATTATTGGTAGCATACAAGGCAACTTTTACAGCGGCGCAACAGCACTCTTGGATACGTTAGGAGGTCAAGCGGTTGGCGGCACGGCAACACTTTCCGGGACTGCTGCGGGCGAAGGCAGAACTGGCGCGGCGATTGGATGGGGCACAACATCCGTTGGCTTGATAGCTTTGAATGCTTACACTGGCGGACAGACTGCATCTGCTGTCAGCAAACTCGGCACGTATGCCCAAAATCCACTTCTTTATGAAATCGGCTCCAAAACTTTGCCGACTACGGTCTATCAAGATTTGGGGCTTGCAGGGATGAGCCAAATTGAGAAAGGGGCGGTTCTCCTTGAAGGATACTATCATGGCAACATGCTAAGGGCATTGTTGCCAGCGGTTACGACTGCTTATGGCAAGACAATTTCAACAGGAGCAACACCGGGTGGCGCTTATCTTTTGAACTGGGCTACTCAAGGAGCAAATGCTAGTGCTAACGCGGTTGTTAATTATCTCAAATAGACTTTCTCAATATGCAAGATTTTCTACCTGTCTTATGAACGTCGTTGAACTGTTCTATTTTCTTGGGTTCATCGGAAGTGCGCTCGCGGGAGGCTGGTTGTTGGGCAGGCACTTCGGCACGCTCGGAGGGTGTATAGGTGCTGGTCTTGGTCTCATCTGTTGGGGTGGATTCGTATGGGGTATTAATCTTTTAGTGAACAAACTCGACAAACTTTATCCCGGACGCCCCACTTGTCGCCGTGGAAAATGTAATGCTAAAGACTACGCTTTTCGTGGACTCAAAGACGGCTGTGTTCAACTCCAATGCCGCTGCGGAGATAATTACATTTCCTCTGCGAATCGGTTTATGGCAGTGGACGAGGCAGGCATTGTTCATCCGTTTATGACAAGAAAGCATATGTTTGCCCATTGGCAAAAGGATGATTCGACACAGCGTTCATGATGCTGTCGGACTGGCCTTGCCTCGATTTGGTGGATTGCTCCCCTGCGGATTAAAAGTCAAAAAGTTCCTTGAGCGAGACACGAAGGGCAATGGCAATTCGTTCGCAGCCTTCAACTGAAGGAGCATTGATTCCCCGCTCCACAAGACCAATGAAGTCCACGGAATAATCCGTTGCTTCCGCGAGTGCTTCTTGGGTCATTTTTGCTTTCAGTCGCAGCCGGGCGATTCTTTGGCCGAGTTGCTTTTTACCGGGCGCAACTTGACACTACCACCATAATGGGGGTGTGAACGGTTCCTCACCGAGTAAACGAAAACCCACAAACGAAAGGAACTCGATGAGACTGAAAGCTGACGTGGCCCGCTCGTTGCGGGAGATGGAACTGGAAGTGGAAGCCGAAGGTCGGGAATGGATGCGCCGACGGCTGGAGGAAAAACTCCAGGCCGAAGCCAACCGCCACAGCGGAGTTTTTCCCCCAGAGCCAACGCAAAGTCCACCACCGGCGGCGCGAACCGATGCACCTGCGCACCAGCTTCGGGCTGGTGGCCCTGAGCGTGTGGCATGGAAAAGACCCCGCGGACGGACATTGGGGTTGTCCGATGCGGGAACGTTGGGGCTTGAGCGCGCACCAGCAACTCCGTCCGGCGCTGGAAGACAAACTGGCTTGCTTCGGCACGGTCGCCGTGTCGTATGAGGCGGCGGCCAAACTGGCGGCCAAGGTTGGCCTCGGCGTGGAAGACTCGACCCTTTGCGCACTGGTGCAACGACTCGGGGCCAAAGCCGAGGCACAAACCCAGGCTCGGCTCAAAACGCTGCCGCCAGAAAAACATCCCGAACGTCCGGCCAGTGCCTTGGCGGTGCTGATGCTGGATGGCTTTCCAGTGCGCTTTCGCGGTCCCGGCTGGGGAAAGCAAAGAACGCAAAAACCTCGCGTGGAATGGCCCGCAGAGAAGCTGGGGGTATTTTATCGGCACGAACCAGCGCTCGGCGAGCCGCGCGGCCAACGGCTGGAAAAAGTGGTGCTCGGTTGGCAAGGCGAAGGGCTGGAACTGGGCCGGCGTCTGCACTGGGAAGCGCAGCGTGGCGGACTGGGCCGGGCGCGTGAGGTCTTGGCTGTGGCCGATGGCGCGCCATGGATTGGGAACGTCGTGGGCGACCGATGGCCCGGTGCGCACCAAGTGCTGGACTTCTACCACGCCAGTCAACATCTCTGGAGTCTGGGCTATGGGTTGCCTCCCCAAGACGAGGCAACGCGCCGGGGATGGGTCGAAGAACGCTTGCACCGATTGCGCCACGGAAAGGAAGCGGAAGTGTTGGCCGAGATTGCGGCCCTGCCCCGGCGGCGAGGCCAACGGGGCAAGGGGATCCGCCGGGAACAAAACTATTTTGCCGAGCAAGCGGGGCGCATGAGCTACCAGAAACGGTCGCGGCGCGGCTGGCCGATTGCCAGCGGCCCCGTGGAATCAGCCTGTCGAACGCGGCAATGCCGACGCAAGCGCGTCGGGCAATTCTGGACGAAGGCCGGCTTGCGGCACTTGGACGCCTTGGAAGAAGCTCGCGACAATGGCCACTGGGACGATCTCTGGGCCAACTGATGGTGGCGGTGCGAAGTTGCGCCCTGGCGCGCCTTTATCTGAACATCGGCAGTGCGAACGCTGCGTCGTCCGAATACAATGTGGACCTGGACCCGCAAACCGCTGACTTCAACGGTCATGCCGCATCGCGACCTTTTGGATGCGTCATTCCGCCTCTGCACCGCTGGTTATGAAATCCAAGCCCCCGCTGGCCGGTGAATTTGACGGGGGCGGGCAACTTTCGCTTCCCATCGGTTGGCACCGGTGATTAACTCAGCAGAGTGAACGTGAACCTGGGCATCTGGAAAACGCTTAACCGCTTGGTGCTCGTCCTGCTGGCCGGCGCCGGGTTGGTGGCGTTGGGCCTGTGGTATCTCCCCTTGATCAAACAGAATG
>MWDV01000006.1 GCA_002070715.1 Verrucomicrobia bacterium ADurb.Bin118 | reverse complement strand
CAAATTTTTTGGAGCACGACGCGCCAGGCGGAGACGGAGAGCAGCAGCGAATTCTTCCCCGTGCGCGGCGACGGGCAATGGCATGAGTATCAGATTCCCGTCAGCGCGAACCGTCGTTGGCGCGGCGTCATCACCCGTTTGCGCCTCGATCCCGGCAGCCAGCCGGACGTGCAGGTGGAACTGGCCTTCATCCGGTTGGAAAAATAAACTTCGCCATGCATCTGACCCGCCGTGATTTTCTCCAAGCCGGCCCGCAGCCAGTGATGGTCCCGGCTTGCAGGTCGCCCGGACGCAGTGGGTGAAATGCCGGCCCGCGCCTTTCATGGGGCGTCCCGAATTGCCATCGAAACCCCGGCGGCGGTCCCCTCCCCAAGGCAGTTCATGGGCGACCCGGCCCAAAAACCAGTTGGATATTGAAATGATGTGATGCCATTCCTGGGCGGCAAAATGGACGCCGCCCTTTGCCGGCTTGTCTTCGTGCTTGCCGCAGGTTAAAAGGGCACCGATGAAAGCCATCGCACCGCTGCTGGCCGACGGCATAGACGTGCCGCTGGTCTTCCTGTTTGGCGTGGCGGTGCTGGTGCCGCTGATGGCGTTTCAAGTGGGGGTGGAGGGCGCGATCCTCGCCCGGCTCTGGCGGCTTTCCTTTCGCGAACTGGCGCGCGGCGTGAAATTGGTCCGCTTCTGTGAAAAAGGCCAGGAGGTCTAATTCCTGTGCATCTAATACGCCGCTCACTGCCCAAAGTCATGCTCGCCAAATTTTCGACGAGAATTGTGCATAATCGTTTTGCACTAGCAACTCAATGATCGTAGCTTAACAAGCTGACAATCGAACCAATATGGAAAACGAGCAGCTACCCAAATTCGTCGTCAAGAACTACGAGATTCACGAGTGGCGCCACGCCCTCGCAATACTTCGGCATGATTTTGCCACGGAGTATAAAGAGATCATCGACGTGCTGACGCGATTCCGCCTGCGAAAAAGTTGGATTACCGTTGGTGGAGGGCGCAAATCCCAGGTGTCGGAATGGATTGATAGCGAGCTCCTCAAATATGGGTGGAAGCCCAAGAACTTTGATACAAAAATTACTGTGGACAAACATAGTTATGAATCCCCTACACACGAAGTAGATTGTTTCAAGAATCGTGTTGCGCTGGAGATCGAGTGGAACAATAAGGACCCATTTTTTGACCGCGACTTGAATAATTTCAGGTTGCTTTTTGATCTCCGTGTAATTTCCGTAGGTGTCATCATTACCCGGTGCGATGAGTTGCAGGACATTTTTGTCGAGTTGGGCCGTGGATCGTCCTACGGAGCGTCAACTACGCACATGTCGAAGTTGCTCCCTCGTATCCAAGGTGGTGGCGGAGCCGGTTGTCCCATCTTGGTGTTTGGAATCAAGAAATCTCTTTATGACCAAAATCGTTAATCTCCCGGAGCGAAGTGCTGCTGAAGATCTGCGGCGAAAAGTCAAAGGTCAGTTTGCCACCATCCTCGCTGACCCTCCCTGGCAATTTGATAATCGCACTGGCAAGATGTCACCCGAGCACAAACGTTTACTGCGTTATCCCACGATGGAACTAGAGCAAATACTCGAACTTCCTATTCCGCAATTTGCTGCGGCTCGCTCCCATCTCTACTTATGGGTGCCAAACGCCCTTTTGCCCCTTGGGCTGGAGGTGATGAAGCGTTGGGGCTTTGCTTACAAATCGAATGTGGTCTGGTATAAAATCCGCAAGGATGGCGGCCCGGATGGGCGTGGAGTTGGCTTCTATTTCCGAAATGTAACAGAATTGATCCTGTTTGGCGTTCGAGGCAGTATGCGAACTTTGCCCCCGGGACGCAGCCAGGTGAATCTTTTCTCCACTCGCAAGCGCGAACATTCTCGAAAGCCGGACGAACTTTACGATATTATTGAAGCGTGTTCACCCGGCCCATACTTGGAGCTGTTTGCCAGGTTCCGCCGAGAAGGATGGACTCAATGGGGTAACGAAAATGTTGAGGAAAACAGCCATAACGGTGTGGCGATGCGAAAAGGCCATGTGGATCACGAATTGCGGCTGCTAGTGGCTCCCAAAGGCTATCGTGCGACCCCGCATAATTGAATGACGAACCGGAAATCCCAACATATTTGGATGATGGTCAGCGGTCGGGGCTTTTCCCGAGTGGGGATGGCGATCTTGGGTTCGTTGATGTGTGGGACAGGCGATTAGCTTTTTGACGTAACCTGCGACGATCGATCTTCATACGCTAGAGTCAAAATAGGGGCTGTGCAGGCCGTGAGAATGACAAGTTTTGCACGCAGTTGTTCTTTTTCCTCATTAGGCCGGCAACCAACATCTTGGCCTTCACCACCGGAAACTCACGATGTCCCCAGTCTTTCCCAACCCGGCCCCAAAACCAGTTGGATATTGAAATGATGTGATGCCATTCCTGGGCGGCAAAATGGACGCCGCCCTTTGCCGGCTTGTCTTCGTGCTTGCCGCAGGTTAAAAGGGCACCGATGAAAGCCATCGCACCGCTGCTGGCCGACGGCATAGACGTGCCGCTGGTCTTCCTGTTTGGCGTGGCGGTGCTGGTGCCGCTGATGGCGTTTCAAGTGGGGGTGGAGGGCGCGATCCTCGCCCGGCTCTGGCGGCTTTCCTTTCGCGAACTGGCGCGCGGCGTTTTCCTGGCGAATTGTTGGTCGCTGGCCGCCGGAATTCCCGTCAAGATTTTCAACGGGTGGCTTTACTATTGGTTGCTGCCCACGGATCTCGCCGGATTTTTTGCCCGTTATCCTTACACGGTGATGCTGGGAACCGGGATCTATTTCCTGGTGACTTGGCGCGTCGAGGCGCGTTACTTATTGAAGTGGCTGGCCCCGCCGGAGTCGCGCCCGGTTTTTCGGGCGCGGGTATCATCAGGCGTCTTGGTGGCCAATCTGGCCACTTACGCCGTGCTCGCCCCGGTTCACTATTTTGCCACCCGGCCGATTCACAACATTCAGGAGTTCACAGCCAATACCGCGTGGGCCCGCCAGCCGCCCACGCCCTTGCTGTATATTGACAGCGCCACGCAGCACTTGAAATCCACCGATACGGAGGGTTCGCTCCGGGAGACGATTGTTCCATTACCGGTGGTGGATTATCAGGTTGCCGCCGACTTGAAGCTGTGCCTGTTCCGCGCGCCGGATGGGAACTTGTATCTGTATCGGCGCGATACCGGGGTCGCGGCGCTGGTCTGGAAAACCACAGAACGATATTTCATGGAAAACGTGGCGTTCAGTCCATCGGGCCGGTTGGTCGCGTGGTTCGAGCCGGCCGCGCAAAGGGTGCAGGTCGCCGATCTGCAAAGTTCGAATCGCTGGGACATGAGGTGGGTCGGCGAGCCTAAGCAGGTTCAGATTGCTTGGACAACTGAAGAGTCCCAATTTGTGATCCGCTCCCGCGGGCAAAAAACATCGGTGCAAATAACTTCCGAAAGAACCCTGAAGGAAGTGGAATCTTCCCGCAGCGTGCCGCCGGCTTTCGCTCCGGTGTATGAGCGGGTCAGTACCGGGCATTATTTCAGTTCCCGGAATTGGGGCCCGTATTATTCCCGAGATGAACTCAATGGATTAG
>MWDV01000005.1 GCA_002070715.1 Verrucomicrobia bacterium ADurb.Bin118 | reverse complement strand
AGCCCCCACGTCGAAGCACGAAACGCGCTCAGAACCAAACAGAACGGAACGCGTACCCTCCGTCTGTGTGGGTGTGCGCTGTGTAGTCTCTGTCGCCGTTGTTGTGATCGTTTGACTGACAGCCCGCACCGCTGCACGGTACGCCGTTTGGGAACAACGCCCGCCCGATACTGTAAACGATGTGAAAACCCATGTCCATACCGCAGCCGCCAACCTTTAGGCCGGGGTCTGCTTCGGTTAAGCCAATCAACCGCGCAACATACCAATCAAGTTGGACCGGCTTTTGATCCGTCCCGATGCAAAAGAACGAAATATGTCGCATCATGCCCGACCGGCTGACGTGCCGGAGAACGCAGTATACAGTGTCGCCCGGTTTCAACACCTTCGCGAGGGCGTCCCGCGCTTCCTGTTGCTCTTGTTTCGTGTACCGCATTGTTCCCGCTCCTTGTTTCATGAGGTGGTGTTTTCCGTCTCGGTCTCGACCGGCTCTTCCCGCGCCGTCTCGGGTTCGGGAACGGTCGGCGTCGCCGGCGTCAGCGACACTAAGCCCCGCTTTGCCGCGGCATCGATCTCGGGGGAAATACGGTCAATGTCGTCCTCTCCCAGTGTTCTGCGCTCGCGGGGATTCAGATGAAGCGCCAGGCCGCCTCCCTTCAGGTAGAACCTGAGCGGTTCGAACAGAAGATTCTTGATTTCGATCACAGTGGTTCCTCCTTGTTTCATGTTGCTAGTGGTGTTCATCGTACGCGGCCAGCGCCAACCGCGCCGCCCTGTACGCTGCCTGCGCCGCCTTACGCTGCCTTGACGTGATGGCGTTAACCCTGCGATCCCACGCCGCCCACACCTTATCCTCCAACGCATCGCGCTCTGGCGTGCTTGGTGGGAGCGTGATCCCTGCCATCGCCCCTGCTATATCCATCGCCTCGTCTCCCTGTTGGCGGCTCGGGTTGTCACGTTGTTGACACACCTGAATGTACGCCGGCGGGAAACTGTGTCAAGGGCCTGAGCGAAAATATTCTGAGCCACCACCACCAAACCACCACCCCGACGCGGTTGTTGGCAATCGAGCAGGGCAATCCATATACATACGTACACACGCGGAACGACGACGAAAGGGGCAAACGATGGACGTGGGACAACAGGAACAGGACGCGCAGGTGCCGACGTGCTACCAGCCACACCTACGGATACTAGGGGAATCACTCATCCAATACAGCTACCAGCCGGGAGAACTAGAAAGGCTGACAGGACGGCTTATCATGGCGAAGCTTTCCCGCGCGGCGCGGACGAGTGTAGTGCCGGCGATCCGGGAGGAGGTCGCCCGGCTGATCGCCCCGGCGCTAGAGGCCAGGCCAGCCCGGCACAACATGGGGGCGAAGAAGTGCGTGGCCTGTTAACTCCCCCAAGAACTATGCAACTTTACATAACAATCATTATCGGGATAGGGTTCTGCATGCTTCGGTCTGCGATCTGATGGGCAAAGCTGTCAGGTCGGATTCGGATCGGCAGCGGTCAAGCCGATTGCCTTTGGCCCTTGGCCAATGCCCATGCCGATGCCCCCAAGGGGGAGGGGGTTCGTCCGCGCCCGCGGTTACGATCTAACCCGATTCCTATTTCGTTGTCACCCTTGTTTTTGTTGCTTGTTTTGTTCACGCCGTAGCCCCGGGGGGGTATTGGGGGGTTTGGCCCGGACGGTAGAGGTGCTGGGGAGTGCGGAGGCGAAGGACAGGGCTGACATGCTTGGGGTGATGGTAGGGATGTGGTTGCATGCTGATAGTCGGGGTTTGTGTTATCCGGGATTGGTGAGGTTGTGCCGGTATACTGGAAGGGGTAAGAAGCGGGTGATTTGGGCATTGAAGGAGTTGGAGGGTTTGGGGGTGTTGAGGAGGGTGGTTGAAAAAAGTGCAAGCAAAAAGGGCCAAAACTTGCAGTATCAGAAATATAGGATAAGGCCGTTGTATCGGTTGTTTGGTGTGAGTGTGGTGGTGTCTGGTGGACACCGGGGGGTGGTGTCTGTGGGACACCACAATAACATGTACCAAGAAGAACAGGAGCAATTCGACTCACTTCGTTCGTCTCAGGAGATAGTACCTAGTACGGTACAGGGGGAGGGGGGTATGAGAGAGGTGGGGAGGTTGATGGGGATGGGGCACCGGGCGGCGGTGAAGGCGGCGGCGGGGATATGGGATGAGCGTAAGCGGAGGGTTGTGGGTGAGCGGGCGGCTGGCAAGGCGATAGACGCTGAGTTGGCGAGGTTAGACAAGGAGAAGGGAGATGTTTCCTGAGTTTGTGGGGTTGGTGTTGGTTGTGGCTGGTTTATTTTTTCTTGGTGCTGGTATTTGGTGTTTGCGGCTCAAGGATGACAGGGTATCGGGTTTGGACAATAATATGTGGGCCTTTTTGTGTTTTGTTACGGCGGTTGTCTTTGAGAGTTTGAGTCGTCTTTGGATCAATTAGGTGCGGTAGACCCTGCTGATGCTAGGAAGTTTGCGCCGGCGTTCATCGAGAGACATGGAGGGTTGGAGCAATGACAGACCAGATTCGTGATCGGTGGAAGCCTGTTCCGATCAGTCAGTTGAAAGATTTTCAACCGGCTGAGTTCACTTGGACGGCACCAGACGGGCGCGAGGTCACACTTGAAGTGTACCGGCGTGGTGGCGCAAAGAGGCCGTCTTTGTTTCTGCACGTTGAGCAGTTCTACTACGGGCCGGAAACTGACGTGGAAAAGGTTGTGAACGTCACCCGCGTTGCGAGGTTTGCCAGCATGGAAGCGGCGGAGGAGTTCATTGATGCCATGAGCCTTATCACGGAGGCGGCGGAGTGACTGACTACCACACCGAGATTGCGAAGGAGTTGAAGGACAGGCAGAACATCGCCTATCGCGGCCTGACCGAGCGAGACAAGTCCAACATACGGAAGATGCGGGCGAGTGGCAAGCCAAGACTCGTGCTGGCAGTCATGTTTGGGTTGACGACGAAGCACATTGAGAAAATCGAAAAGGAGGCTACTGGCGATGGCGGGATTTGACCCAGCGGTGCAGGTGGAAGTGATGAAGCGCATCATGGCAATCGAGCATGAATTGCGGGCGCTGTCGGAGTTCTTGGGGCAAAAGCAGGAGCCAGTCACGCAGATTCCCGTCCAGCACGACGAAGAGAAGCCACTGGAAGATTCCTACGTCTACGGCACCAAGGACGAGCAGTTCTATCGGTACCGCCGATGACCCCGAATGACTACTACTGCGCCGTGTGGTGGCCCGTGGCGTTCGCCTGGA
>MWDV01000004.1 GCA_002070715.1 Verrucomicrobia bacterium ADurb.Bin118 | reverse complement strand
TAACTGGAAACCCGGTCGTAGGCGTCAAACGTCCACGCATTCGTTTTTCCATGGGCCACAACATTGGTTCGATTGCCGTTGGCGTCGTAACGATAGGTGATCGCGCCCACGCTGTCCGTGCGGTTGGTGAGACGACCTTTGGCGTCATACGTCAGCGTGGCGGTGTCGCCGCTGGGCTCCTTGACGGAAGCGAGCAGGCCGCGATTGTTCCAGGTCTGTGACGTCTGCCGGTTCAACGGGGAAAGGGTATGGGTCAACCGATTGGCCGCGTCAAACTGAAACTGCCAGCGTTTGCCGTTGCGATTGGTCAACGTGTTTGATTGCCTGCCACTCAAGGGTTTCCCGCTCAGGGTTTCAACGCTTGCAAATGCGTTTGTTGCTCGCGGATTTCTTCCAGCAGCATCGTGCCCCAGTGCGCAACGGTTGCCCCTTCCACCAGTTCCGCAGGATTGCATTTTTGCATCAACTCCGCATAAGCGGCCAGGTGATACCCGCAGTCAACGGCCTGGTCGAATGGGTCAATCAAGTCTTTGGCGGGGCGGCGGACGGCTAGGCGTTTGCGGCGGGGCTTTTTCATAATGGGCTTTGGGTTGGTTGCGCCGGCCAACTTGTCCACGGCGAAAAATGAATGGGGCGTGCCTACGACGCCCCAAGTCAGGCACTCGTATGCCCAGAACGGAACGCTTTCGACACGCCCGTTTCGGAGCGTGTTTCGAGCTTTTGTCCGTTCTTTGAAATTACGAGTTTCGACTTGGACAGCGGCTGATGACGCGAATTGTTTTACATAACGTTTTTCGGTTTGGCTTTTGCCTGACGGCGGCAATTGAATGAAGCCGGTTCAGTTTGAGCAAGGGAATTATCTTCAAACGTAGCAGCGGACACGAGTCCGCTCTGATTCTCTCCCGAGAACAAATGATCCGGCTCACGCCGGATGCTACGGAATATCCACGAATGGGTAGCGACAGCGCGTCGCGCTGTCTGGGCGGTTCAGCGAACCGTCTCCGAACAATGGTGGGATCGTCTCGCCGAGACGACCCGCGCCAGCAGGTTCAACTTGGGCGAGGCGGTTCTGCAAGCGTCAGAAAAAAATAAATGGCCGCTACGCCAATCAGCACGTAACCGATTTTGCGCAGCTTGCTTTTTTTCTTGGCCGCTTCCTCTGCGGTTGCTGTTTTTGGAGTCAGCACATTGGGGAAGGCAACCAGCAGGATGCCGGGAATCAGCGGAATGAGAACTTCAAGCGGGTGCATGTGAGAATAATCTGACTTTGCTTTGGTCTCGGACTTCCACGCGACCGGAATCAGCATCAACGGCAACATTGCGGCATGTGCAGCTAGTGGCTCTCTTCGGAAGCGATGGAATCGTACCCCCGCAAACAAGACATTCGTAAAATAGATCTTTGCTCGGCCGATAGTGTTTTGATGGATCGAACGTCCGATATTTTCTGCTGTTCCGCTCCGCCTTCTCCTTTGTGAGTTTCTTTTTCTCCAACCAGGAAATCGCATACTTGCCTCCAAACACGAACGTGAGCCAAGAAGCGATTCCCAAGGCCAATCCAATGATGGTAGGCGAAACGGCCGAAAAACCACTTCGCTGCAAATAAGCCGTCGATAACAGCGTCACGGAAATGGCCAACAGCCAGGGAAAAAGTTCTATGAGTGTCATTTTCCAATGGAAGTGCTGCTCCAGTTCGCGACACCACCTAACGCGCCAACAGTTCCCGCGCCAAGCGGGGTAGGCCAAGCATTATATAATGTTTGTATCGAGGGGTTGCTTACCCAACCGAAGAGCGTCCCCTCACTTGCGCCCATTGTTCTCGATCCCATCTCCCACCAAGTCTTTGCTCCGCCGAAAAAGCCACCGCCTTGATCTGCCACCATCGCCGCTCCTCTATCAAGCGTGTTACCCCACAATGAGTATGCCTCAAGAGCATTGCCTTTTACACTAAGTTGCCCGACTTCATAATAACCTATCTTGGCTAAAAGAGACGCATTCTGAACTTCGGCTGAAATAGATGTTGCGGCTAATTCCGTGGCTCGAATACCTTGCGTTGCAAATCCAGCTCCAAACGAACCCACGATACTGATACCAGCATCCGTAAGGTTTGCAGCCGTGGGAGACATTCCAGCCGCTTGTAAGCCTGACGATGTCAACGAATCAACATGCCCCCCACTCCATGCCTGCCGGAAACCAGCTTGAATTTGATCGAGGCCATGTAGAGCCACTAAGCCCCCACCTACAGCCCCAACGCCAGTCGGGCTTGTTGCTGCTGCTAACCCGACTCCTGCCGCCGTTTCAAATACTCCACCCACAGCCCGAGCGACGCCAAACGTTTGCGACCAACTCCACAACCCAAAGGGATCAATCAAGCTCACTGGATTCCCGTCCGCGTAGGCGTAAAAGTTCAAGCCGCCAGTAAATCCAGACGGGTCGGGATTGAGGAAGCGGCAGAGGTAAGGATTGTAATACCGCGCCCGCATGTAAAGCAGGCCGTTGGCATCGGTTTGCACGCCGTAACGCCCGTTGAATAAAAAGGGCGTGTCGGTGTTGCCAGTGCGGTAGGTCGTCGTGCCGTAAGGCGAGTATTCAATCCGGGCGGTGACGTTCCCGTTGCCGTCGGTCAGTGCCACCGTGCTGCCGCGATAATCGTAATGGTAGGTGCGGGTGCTGGTTTCCACGCCGCCAGCGGTTTCGTTCACTTCATACAGCAAACCCACGCCATACACGTAAAACGTCTTGCTGCCGTCGGGCTTGGTGCGAACCAGCACTTGCGACAGCGCGGCGTTGGGATTGACGACAAAGCGCGTCACGTTCGCACCATTGGTGATGGCTACCCGGTTGGCGGATGGGTCGTAACCATAATTCAATCCGCCCGCGCTTAACAGCCGGTTGCGGGCGTCATAGGTGTAGCTGACGAACATGTTGTTGGTCAACGGGCCGCTGGTCAGGTTGCCGTCGGCGTCGTAAGTCACGCCGTTGAACGTTGCGATTTGATTGTCGGCATTGTAGGTCATCACGCGCGCGGGCGGCGTGAAGGGCTGCGGCAA
>MWDV01000003.1 GCA_002070715.1 Verrucomicrobia bacterium ADurb.Bin118 | reverse complement strand
AACGCCTGCCATTCGAGTTTCAGCATCCGCATTTCCCATGAAGTCTTGGCCAACTCCGGCGCGTTTCTGGCGATAATGTCCGTGGATTCATTGACCCGCTCGCCCAACCCATCTACCGCCTTGGCAAAGCTCAACACCTCATCCTCGCTGACGCCAAGGATACTCGCCAAGCTACTGCGCCAAGACACAAACCCGAGCGGCAACCCGCCCGATTGCAACGTCTTAGCGTAGAGTTCAGCGGCTTCGTTGGCAGACTTGATGGCACGGCGCAACGAGAGCAACGTAGCGGCCAATGCTGCGAGGGGAATCGCCGCCGCACTGGCAGCCGAGGTCAGTGTTCCGGCAATCAGGCCGAACGAGGATGCCACACTGGCCGGGATGCCGAGCCGCGACAAGACCGACGCAACCCAACCGCCCTGCCGCATGGCTTGTGTGATGCCGGCGGTGCCTAGTCCGCCGAACATGCCGCCACCACCAGAACCACCAGTTGGCGTCATCCCGGTTGGAGGTGGACCGCCACCCGTTGGCGGGATAATGGGCGGGACGCCGCCTGCCGGTGAGACATCCCTGAGTTGCCGAACATCCCGCCATGTTAGCATCCCAAAGGCTCTTGGTGCGCCTAGCTGATGGCCTTCGTCTATCGGCGTGGCGATGTCGGCGGTGTGTTCGGTTGCGCCAGAACTTGCCCGTCGCCGTCGTCGGGTTGACCGTCCACCCGTTTCAACCCCGGCATCTGCAATCCCGCCGATAATCTTGCGGGCTTCTTCGACCTGTGCCCGCAACGAAGTCAGGTCAAGCGTTAGCTCAACCTTGACTTTACCGGCCTTGTCACCGCTTGCCATGTCTTTACTCTTTTCTAAGTGCCTTCAACCGCTTCTGATATTCCTGCTTCACATAACCCGGCGTTGTGCGCTCCAACCCAACGCCCCAAACCGAGGCTTCGTTCTCCAACGCCCAGTTATACCAGACCCAGCCCTGCGCCCCGGTAATCCCTTTGCGCACATAATCCGGTGACCAGCCATAAGCCCGCATCAGCCGCGCCCGCTTGGTTATCAGCCAACCGAGGCCGTCCACCGCTGACCCGATTAGCTTAAAGGGGGGGCCGGGCTTTGCGCCACGCCCTCCTCTCCGTTCCCGTCGGTTGCAACGGGCTTCTCCGCATACCCTATCGTCGGGCTCCAATACACCCCCACCTGCGCCATTATCACCTGCAAGAGTTGTATCAGGTCAAACAACCGCAAGCGCGAGAACTCTTGCTTCGCCTGTTCACGCACCAAGTCCATGCCACCCTTCTTGATGACGGCTTCCACATCGTCAATCGGGCGGGTCATAATCCATGCCAGTTCCCATGCCCTCGGCCCGCGTGGCATCTGGTCTAGCTCCGGCGATTCCTTGCTCTCGCCACCGCCAAACACGCTCTGCATCATGTCGGCCAGGGGATGTTGCAACGCCACAAGGAACTCGAAGTGGGCGTCGTAGAACGGTTGCACCGTCCAGCGCCCGACCTTCACGGTCTGTTCCGGCGCGAATACTTTGTCCAATGGCCCCGGCAACGGCGCGGCCAGGGCTTGTTTGCCAACCTCGTCCTCTAACTGCGCTCGTTCGAGGGTTTTACGTACGGCTTCGGGAACCTCCGGTGGTGCGTTCATGGTTCGGTTAGCCTTCGATGAGTTTGATGCGTTCCAAGGTCAACGTGCGTTCGCCGGGTGCCTTAGGCGTGGCACTGTACGAACCGTTAATCACCCGCGCCTGATAGACTGGGGCAGGCCCGGTGCCCGGGACGGTTCCGTTGCCGTAAATGGCGTCCACCAGTCCGGCCATGTCCACGATGCGAACCAGCGTGCCTTCGACGGGGGCTTTGTACTCGTAGCTGTCGCGCACGGTCACTTCCCAAACGACACCGTGGAAGATTTGCATCCGGCCACACTGAACCCCGTCGCCGTTGTCGAACTGCATCACCTCGCCCTTGCGCGATTCATTGATGCGCAGAACGATGTAGTGCGGGAAGTCGGGCAGGGCATCCTGTGTGCCCCATCGCATGTAAGTCGCGCACCCTGACGCAACCGTTCCGCCTTGAATGGTTCCTACTCCTGTTCTCGGCCAAGCCATAAGTTAGTGTCCTTTCTAAGGTTAAGAGTTCTCGGCGACCTGAATGTAGGTGACGCCAACGGTTTGGGCAGTGGTATCCGATATCGCTTTCAGTTCCGCTTCATCCGAGAGCGGCATCACCGCGCCAAAACCGGGGAACAGTTTGCCCACCGAAGTCGTTCCGATTAACAAACCAACCGCGTACGCGTTCGTACTCGGGTTGTACACAAACACCATCCCTTCCTTGTTTTGGGCGGCCTGAACCAGTGTGGTTGGCGCGGAGTGCGATACCACCACGTATTCATCTTTGGCCGGGGTTCCAGCGTCGTATCCGATGGACGCTGACATTTGTTGGGTTCCGATGGGCGGAAACTCCAAGGCCGAACAGGTCAGCCCCGCCGTCACCGTCACCGCATTATCATAATCTGCCATAGTATCCTTTCTATTCTTCTTCTTGTTCGGGTGTTATTGTTTCAGCCAAGTCCAACACTCGCGGGATGTCATTGGCTGACCTAAACTCTAAAACTGCTCCGGCAATAAAGATGTTCATGCGCCCGCTGGTATAACTGGCCATCCCGGCCCGATGCGTCGCCGGAATCGCGCTCCAACCCTGATAGTTCACCGGATGTTCCGCGCTAAACCCGTTCACCGCCCGCACCGTATCCCGCAGAAACTCAATGCTCTGGTTCAGCGTCTCGAATGTCGCCGGGCCGCCGTCCGCGCCGGGTTCAAGGTTCCGCAGTCCATGACCGCGCAACAGCACAATCGTCCAGTGCCGGTCAACCCGGCAGGTCAAATCCTGCTCCTCAAACGGCCCGCGCAACTGTTCGCCGGTGCAACAAATCAGCACTCGCGGCGTGTCATCTGTGGAAATCACCTCTTCCCACAAGTGATACATGCTCTCCATGACCTTGACCACGCCGCCCCGAGGGCCGGCAAAGTCCCGTTCCAAGATGAACGCCAGTCCGCGCGCCTGCGTGTCTATGGTCAGGCACTCGGTTGAAGTGATGCGCGGCCAACTCATGCCAATGCCTCCCGCAACGTCCGCGTCGCCTCGTCTGTGATGTGCTCCCGCGAGAACCACGTGAGTTCGCCGTTCTCCTGAATCGGGAACACTCGCCGCGCCGCCAGCAGGCCCGCGCCGAAGTGGTGGGCGAGCGCGTAGGAAACCTTGTCCGTGTTGCCCATGCTCACGGTCGAAAACTCCGGGTTGGAATTGTCCTGCTCAACCGTGTCGCGCAACTTGCCCGTCACAAACAAGGTGGCAAAGCTACGGCCCATCTGCCGGGCATATTCTTTGTTGCGGAGTTCTTTCCACGGCCAAGGCCGGTCAACGCCAGTCGCGCCGAAGTTATTGATGACAATATCATACAACGCCTGCGCCATCGCGGCTTGCACCGGCGGTTTCAGGGCTTCCAACCGCTGGCGCAGCGGTTCCAAGTCAACCTGCACGTTCACGTTGACTCTCATCGCTCGCCCTCCTCTGGCTCGCCTACCAGCCAGCACCGGCAGTTGCAGGTTTCATCCGCGCTCCCGTCCGGGTCGCCCGGGTACAGCAACCCATTCGAGAACCGGGCGTCTATCGGTATCGCGCCCTCCGCCTCGCACGCCACGTGACTGTCCCGAACCCGGTCATCCCCGACCGTGACCCACGATTTGCGGTCATAGCCGTCCGCCCGCAGCACTTGCAGGTTCAGCCAGCCCGCAATCGCCGTGGCTTCCGTTTCAATCACCCGCTCAAGCTCGAACTCAGTCGGCCCGCCACCGGCGATTTTGACCGGCAACTCACGCACAAAATCTTCCAGCAACTTCATCCGTTGCCCAATCAGACGTTCCAACCCAGCCGGTTCACGTGGGAACAGGCCGGTCAACCCAATCGCGTCCCGTGCCGCTTTGGTCAGGCTCCGGCGCATCGCCTCCCGGTTGGCCGTGGTCAGCTTGACGCCTTTGACGCCGCGCCCCACGGCTTTCCGCGTGTCCCGAACCATGCGATTCAGGCCCCGCTCGATGATGCCCACCGCTTTGCCGCGTCCGCGTTCCAGCGCGGCCAGCTTGGCGGCCCAAGTCTTGAGCAGTTCGGTCGAAAGAGCGGGGTGAGGACGGGAAACGACACCCTCACCCCGAGGCTGGCTTAGGAGGGATTCCAGCCCAAGCCGCTTTGCGCGGCGAAAATTGATGCCAGCAGCGAATAACAGCAGGGCCAAGGCACTCAACACCGCCCGCCGTCGCTTGCGTTTCTGGGCGGCGGTTTCCTTGTCCTTGGCCGGCGCGGCCCGCTCGAGTACGGCCACCGCCTCACGCAACGCTCGCCGTCGTTGCTGGGCCGTGCCGGCATGTTCCTGCGCCGCCGCGTGAACGGCCATTTGTTCGAGCGACCGCGCCATGAGTTCGATGCGCACCGCCCGGTCAACCACGGCTCCGTGAACTGGGTCGGCTAAGACGGGGATGGGCGGCGCGAGGGTCATGTCAGGGGGTGCCGAGTTGCGTTCGCATGGTGCCGCGCCATGTCAACGCCGGCGTCAGGCTCATGTCTTGCTCGGGATTCACGCCGCCGCTCTTGATGGTGTAGCGTATCGGCGGGTTGGTCAGCTTAGACCATTCCTCGTAGGAATAGCCGAGGGCACTGAACTCGGCCCATGTCCACGTGAGCGCGTCCAGTTCGGCTTGCGTGTACTCCTCAACGTCATCCATCCACGTCACCGGGTTGACGTAATCCCGGCCCGTCGGGTCGGTCGGCGGCGTCACGGCCCGAATCGGGATTTCGGCCAGATACTTCTCCGCCGCCTTGAACGCATCGCCCAAAGGCGAGTAGGCCCCGCGCTCGGTTATCACCACCATTTGCAAGTTCGGCGTTGAACTCACCAGTTGCCATGCGGCCAGGTTCAGGACATGGATGAACGCCTCGGGCGGGACGGTTCCGGGCGTGACGCTGAGCGGGGTATGGCCCGCGTTGCGAATCGCCGCCCGCACCCGGTCAATCGCGCTCTGCACCAGAAACGCGCTTCGGGTTTGCGTGAAATCTTCGATGGGGTCGCCCGAGTGCGCGGTGGGCGAGACGGTGCCGTCCGCGTTCTCGATTACCTTGGCGTCCAAGACCATGAGCAGGTCGTGGCGTTCGGGGATAATCCAGTTGGTGGTGCTCGGCTTCTGCATGGCGGTTGGTGAGGGGCGCGAGCGGGTAGCGTCATGCCGCCCGCGCCCCGTTGGTCAGCGGGGAGGATAAACCTACTTAACCCAGGCTTTGACCACGATGTTCGTCAACTTGCAATTCACGTCCACACCGCAATCGTTGGTGACCCACCACAACCGCAACACCGGGCAGGCTCCAACATTGATGTTGGTCATGGCGTAAAAGGTCTTGCCAACCGTGTTGCCGGGGATAGTCAACGTCAACGGGACATCAGTGAACGCTCGGTTCACGGAGGACTCGCCGCCAATGGAATCAAACGCCTTTTGAAACGCCACGATGAGGTTCGTTTTGGTTCCATAAGTGGACGTATCCGTGTAGTTGGTGGCGCACTGGTAGCTCACGGAAACATACACTTCCTTGCCGTAGCGGCAGTCAATGTCGCGGTTGAGCACCCTGCTCCCGCCGTTCGTCAGGGTCAGACCCGAGACAATCGGCGAGGAGGTCACGCGCACTACCTCGGCTGACACGGCTTGAAACGCCCATGCCAAGACCGCGCATCCAATCAGTATTTTTGCTGTCGTTCTCATTCTTTCTTCTTTCTTTTCAGTAAGGTTAAAGGTTGGTTCTACGGCCACCAATTCGCGTGACCGTAGAACGTCGTTGAATCGGCCTTATTCGCGTACCAGGATGATGCCCTGCTTCTCGTGGCCGATAGCCGTGCCGAACATGAGTTGTGCCCGCATGTTCGCCGTCTCGTATGCGTGGTCAAGATACTTCACCACCATGAACGTGATGCCCGTCTCCGGCTCGGTCGCCAGTTCCACCGCCGCCGTGCTCGGAATCTCCGGCAAGGCTTTGGTGTAGTCCACCGGCACCCGGCTCACAAACAACAACGCCGACCGCGTGCCCGCCAAGCCAACCTTGGTCGCTCTGTTGAAGTCGCCCGCCACCACCTTGTAGGCGTTGGTCGTGCCGTCCACGCCCGTGCCCGTCACAGAAACCTGGTCAGTGACCAGTTGTGATTTGCGGAACTTGATGTTGCCCAAGCGGCTGAACCGCCCGGTGCCCACCGTGTTCTCGCCCGACCGCGCCACCGCGCCCCAGATGCTTTGGTTGATGAGGAAGTTGGTGTCAGCGGCTACGCTGGCAGAGATCCGCCCATGCACCCATGCAAACCGTTGCAGGTTGTCGGCGCCCGGTTCCTCGTCCCCGCCCGGGAACTGGCTCTCATCCATCGCCTGCGGCAAGTCCGCAACAAACGTGGACAGGTCGGCTCCCGCAACGTTAAACGTGTGACCGCCCGCCGCGTTGGTGAAGGCCGGCGCGAACACCACCGTATCCGCCGTCGCGTTGTCGTTGCTGATGCGTTTGCTGCCGTTGAAGGCCGTGGTGATGAGCTTGTAAATGATGTATTCGCCAAGCGCATACATCTGCGGAGTTTTCATTTCGTTGAACAACTGCCGCGCCGTTGAACCCATCATGTTCTGGTTGAACGAGATGGGAACGCCCGCGTGCGTGTCCAAGTACACGTTCACGTCCGTAGTGCCGGAGCCGCTGCCGCCTTTCCATGCGTAGTTGCCCGACCCGACAATGCCCGCCGTGCGGTCGTTCTTGAGTTGCACCCCCGGCACATTGATGTAGCGGGTGATGACGTTCTGGCCGAAGAACACCGGCTGATTGCTGACATCCGTGGTGATGTCCGACAGGAGCGCCAACTGGTTCTTGAGGAAGCCAAGGTTCCACTGGAGCACCAGTCCGGTGTTGAGCGTTCCCACCGTGGCATCCGCCGTTTGCAGGTCAGCGTGGGTTGTGCCCGCCGCCTTGATGACATCCGCCGCCGTGAAGTTCGCTCCGGCCTGAATCAGGTCGGCAATCTTCTTGATGATGACTGACCGCTCGCACGAGGCTTTGACGGCATTGGCAATCTCCGTGGCGTTCTCGCGGCAGGCACGAATCAGACCGCCGTTCTTCAATTCCTTGGTGAACGGTTCCGAAGCGTGCAGGTAGCCTTTCACCAGTGCTTTGACGTTGTTGTCCTCGTCCACGTCAACCGGACTGGACGGGATGCTCCGGTCTTGCAGGTCGTCCTTGGACGCCTTGACCGGCAGGTTGTTGACGTAAGCCACGCCCAAGCCCGGCTTGTTCAACTCCAAGTCAAGGGCCGTGGCGCGAATGGTCGCGGCGTCCTCTTTCGGTGCCAGCGCGTGCCGTTCGCGGGCGGCGGCAATCGCGTTGTCCACCGCAACCTCGGCGCTCTGCTTGAGTTGTTCAGCGGCCTTGACCGCGTTCTGCCGCGCCGTCCATTCGGATTCGGTCACGGCGTACTCCTCGGCCTGAAGCAACAAGAATTGCTCCGGCGTCACGTCTATCCGTGTGCCCACTTCCCAACCTTTATCAGCGTGGGCCTTTACGATAACTGCTTTCATCGTTTGCTTTCTGTTTTCTGTTCTTATTGTCGCCCTCGTTGTTATCGGGGGGCACCCGCTCGACTCGACGGAGCCGAGAACTTTCCGTGCGCATCGGCACGCGCCGCCGCACGCAAATCGTCCAGCACATCCTCGGCGCACTTGGCCGGGCCGCGCTGGGGCCGCTCCGGCACGCTTGCCGATATGATGGCTTCTATCTGGTTTCGCCGCTCGGCCAGACCCGCCAAGACCGTTTCAGCGGTCGGTTCGGGCACGGCTTGGTCATCCGCCTTGACCGGCTCTGGCTCCGGTGCTGGGTCTTGGGCCTCTGGCTCCGTGGCTTCTGCCGGCGCGTCGGCTTTGCTCGCCTTGACAGGTGGCATCGCCAGAAACGCCGGTTTGTTGGTCAACGCGCCCACAACAAAATCCACGCCGGTCAATCGGGCCGGGTTGGTCTTGCTGCCGCGCACACCGTCCGGGAATGTCCAGTGGCCGTCCTCGGAACGCACCGCCTTGTCAAACTCGGCATCAGCCAGAAACGACGGCGACCATGAACGGTACACCCGGCCATTGACGGCCTCGGCCCCGTAGCTCGTGGGCAGTCCGCCTGAAACAATCACGCCTTGCTCGCCGTCCTGCTCGCCCCAGGTGAACTTGGTGGCGTCCGGTTGGAACCGGATGGTGGCCTTCTTGCTCTCGTGGTCTTCGTCGCCGTAGGGTTCTTGCTTCGGGCGTGAGGCGCACAGTTGCTCGAAGGACTTTTGCAGGATGTCGGCGGTGGCTTCATCCACCACAACCGAAATGGTGATGCTGTCGCTCTTGCGGAAGCCGGCGGTGATGGTATGCACCCCGGCGGGCGCGTAGATGAATGACACCGGCTCGGTATCACTCCACGGCTTGGACGCGCTGATGGTGATGCCGACGTTGGCCCGGCACTGAATCACGTTCTCATTCATGGCGTCTCTTTCTTGGTGCAACGGAGCTTGTCCGGCTGGCCGGGGTTGACTTTTATCAGGCCCCGTTTGTCAGTCGGGTTAATGCCTTTAATCACGTAGGGCTCAGGGGTCTTGGCCTTGTCGGCGGACTTGAGCTTTTTCTTGGGTTTCTCGTCACTCATAGAGGTTAATACGGTTCTGGGCGGCGATTTGGTTCATCAGCGTTTGCAGGGTTTCCCATTCGCCATTGGGCTTGCCGGACGCCTGGGCCTCGGCAATCAGGGATTGCATGGTTTGCAGTTGGTCAGGGGTTGCCGCCGCCAAGGCATCCCGCAAAGCGTCTTTGTGGAACCGGCGATAGTGCGAACCAACGGATTCGTCGTCTTGGTCATCCTCGGGCGGTTCATCTTCAATGCCGGCTTCCTTGTCCATGCCGCGCTGGTTGTTGTCGCCATGCGGGTTATCGCCGCCGGCCCCAATCTCGGCCATGCGCTGCATCTTGATGGTCTGCCGTTCAAGGGCCTGTTTCCAGCGCTCTTCCTCGGTCAACGCCTCGGATTGCTTGCCAATCACGCCGCCGGTGATGACCTCCTCGCCCGGTTGCGGCTGTGACAAGCCAATGATGCGATAAACGTCGTAGGAACGGATGGGCACACGGCATTGAGCGGTCAGGATAGCCATGCGGTTCGCGGCTTCGAGCGGCGATTCGATGTGCGTGAAGTCGGCTTCGATGGTCGGCACTTCACCCGCTTGCTCGCCCCAGTTCTCTTTGACCAACCGGGTGGCAACCTGTTCTTCGAGGATTTCGGCAATCCAATCGGCAATCGCTTCGAGTTTCTCCTGCTTGACGCTGGCATGGACGGCCCCCAAAGCGTAGCTGCCGCTCCCTTGCTTGCCGTAGTCGCTGGTCAAGGTCTGGCCCAAGAGCAGTTGCACGCACCACTTTTCGGCCAGGTCAATCATCACGCGCATGGGATTATCCCCGGTCAACGATTGCGCCGGGAACAAGTCCGGTTTCAAGTCCGGCGAGTTGCGCGGATAAATCATCCAGCCCTGGGCGGCGCATCGCTTGGCCGCTATCTCGAAGCGTTGGCGTTCAGACTCGGGGATGCCGGGTGTGTAGGGGATGGCGATAAACGGCGCACCCCACCGCTGGCCCATGTTCCGCATCCAATCCATCGCATAGACGATGTTGACCCAACTCAGGGCCAGGCACCGCATTTCTCCTGCCCCCAACGGACTGCCGCTCTTGCTCTTGTACTTGGCAACGACGAATTTGGACGGGTTCGTCAGGATTTGGCGGTTGACCTGGTTGTGGAAGATGAGCGGGTCGCCCCGGAACTCCTGCGCCACGCCAATGCTGCCGTCGCTCTGGACGCCATAATGACGCGGGTGAACCCATGCGGAGGCGCGAATCATGTCCTCGGGCAGGCCGTCCGGGCCTTTCCGGCCCAAATCCCACAGCAATTCAACGATGCTGACTCCGTTGGCGATAGCGTCCGTGAGGTCAAACACCATGCCCCGGAACCCGTCCTCGTCGCGGAACCTGTCCGGCTCGAAGCTCTTGAACGCCCGGGCTACCAGCGCGGCCTTGGCTTTGGCGGACTCGGTTGGAGCGTCACCCTCGCGCCCGACGTATGGCACCACCTTGAACCGCACCATTTTGACGGCGGAGCGCAGTTCGGTCAGGGCCTTGCGGAAGGTGGGCCACGTGTCCATCATCTTCTGCGTCAGTTGGGTTTGCTGCCACAGATTGCCCGCGAGCGCGGCCCGGAGAATCATGGCGACCTGCTTGGGTTCGAGCAGTTCGGGCAGGGCCAAGTACCAATCGCTCAGGGCGTTGCCGTGGACGGCCCTTCCGGCGAGGTCGCTGTCCGGCGCGGCGGGAAACGGTCGTTCCCGGGCGGGCATGTCGTGTTGCGCGGCGCGAGTCAGGAACGGGAAGTTGGTGGATATTTTCAGGCCGAACATGGCGGCGAAGGATGAGACATGGGCGGGCCAAAGCGAGCGTGTGACGCTTTCCTCAGCCCGTCCACATCCCACAACCTGTCAGTACAGCTACTACTCAACGATGCAAGCTATGACACAAACGCAAGCGGATGTCCATAGGTTGCAACAATTTAAGTCAAAAAAGTTTGGCGGGGGTGTATTAGCGAATCTGACGGTTGACGGTGAGAAGCCAGCCGAGCGCGAGCGGCGGCGGTTTTGCGGCGGGCCGTTTCTTAGCATTGCGTCTCATTGCCGGTTGGTACTTCCTCGCTTTCGCCGCTTCTTTTTTCGCCAAAATTCTTTACTAAAAATAAATATTGTAGTATCATTATTTTAGTGTTATTGAATTTATTTATACTCTATTATAATAATACTACCATAAATTACTATGTCAAAGCAAGATTATCCACTTTCCAAAAATTTGAAAAAATTTCGGGAACAAAAGGGGCTTTCGCAAGATCGGCTCGCCAAGCTCGCCGACATTGCCAATAATACGATTATTAAGATTGAGCAAGGCGAAAATCAAAATCCAACACTTGATACACTGAAAAAAATTGCCGAAGCGTTTGGTGTGAGTGTTGATGATTTAATCAAATAAATTTATATGTCCAAATTCAATAATACGATTTCATTAAATTTACCATTTAAAGCAGATGGTATATCTAAGCCACAAGATGTTTTGGGAAGGAAAAATTTTTTCCTAAACAGAATAAAATCACCAACAAAAAAATACAAAAGATATTTAGGTTCGCCTCTAAGGTATGGTGGTGGGAAAACCCTAGCAGTTGGTCATATTTTAGAATTTTTACCAACTGATGTTAAAAAGGTTGTTAGCCCTTTTTTTGGTGGAGGTTCGGTGGAAGTCGCCATTGCTAAGGAGTTAGGAGTTGAAGTTATTGGTTATGATATTTTTGAAATACTGGTTAATTATTGGCAAATTCAAATTTCGCAACCTGAAAAATTACACAAGGAATTACTGAAAATTAAACCAACGGCGAAAAACTACGAAAAAATTAAAAATATCTTAAAGCAACATTGGAATAAGTTTGATGGTTTCGATGGCAAATTAAACGATTTAAAATGTGCAACTTGTTATTTTTTTAATCATAATTTGAGTTATGGGCCAGGATTTCTTGGCTGGATGTCATCTATTTACAAAGACGAAAAAAAATATTTGTCGATGATTGAAAAAGTCAAAAATTTTAATGTCAAAAACTTAAAGGTATTTTGCAAAACATTTGAAGAAACTATTCCAAAACATAATCAAGATTTTCTTTATTTGGACCCGCCATATTTTTTAGAAGGCGACAGCAAAATGTTTCGTGGAATTTATCCAATGCGAAACTTCCCAATCCATCATAATGGATTTAATCATCAACTTTTAGTACAATTATTAAAAGAACATAAGGGCGGATTTATCTTGTCTTACAATGATTGCTCTTGGGTACGAGAAAAATATAAAGATTTCAAAATTGTAGAGGTGTCGTGGCAATATACAATGGGTCAGGGCGAAACGCGAATTGGTAAAAATAGAAAAGAGCGAAATTTTGATAATAACAATGTAAAACATTCACACGAATTATTAATAATTGGAAAAAAATATGAAAATTAATACAGTTAAAACCGCTTTTAAAATTGCCGATGTAGAGCTTGTGCCCAACAGCACAAAATTAAATTTTAATTATTTAAAGGATTTAAAAGATGAAAACGGCCAAGAATTGCCGCAAAGTATCTTGCGAGAAAACTACGCACGAGTTTATTTGATAGTGGTTGATGCAGAAATAAAAAAAATTGGTGGCTCGCAATCAGAAGGTGGGATTAAGCAGACACTTGAAATTTATCGTGATGGAGGAATAGGTGGACGCCCGAGTATTCGTAGTTTTGGAATTTGGTATTTTCTTTATTCAACAATGTTGCAGAAACATAAAATCGAATTTTATATGATTTTTCAACCAAATTTTAAGGCCGAGATAAAAGGATTGTTCGGTTATAATAAAATTTTAAATGCAAGTTATAGTTATAAGATTTTAGAGAATTGTTGTATGAACGATTATTTGCAACAAAGCAATGGACAATATCCTGCGTGGAATGTTCAAGAGCAAGCAGGAGATTGGCCTGCGGATGTCAAGGTAAAACATAGTGAGTTGATGAACAAAAGTTTGAAAAGAAAACAAGGAAAGGGACGGAAAGAAGTATCTCAATAAATAGATTCTGTAATTAAAAATTGCGGTGGCGAAAAAAGAAGCGGCGAAAGCGAGGGCGGGCAAAAATTCCTTCCCCCCAACCCCCTTCCTTTTTGCCCGCCCGAGCG
>MWDV01000002.1 GCA_002070715.1 Verrucomicrobia bacterium ADurb.Bin118 | reverse complement strand
GCGGGTCGGGTATCGGCCCAGTCAACGGCCCGAGGCCAATGGCCGGGTCGTGGCGGTGTGGCGCGTGCGGAGGACACCATGACCACGTTCATTGAAGCCCTTGCCGACTGGTCTGCGCCGCGTGAGGTGTTCACCAAGCACGGCCCGCGCCTGCTGCGAACCGCCCGGCCCGAGGCCGACTTCTGGCGGGCGTGGACGGATTACAAGTCCGACCTGAAATCCGCCGGCATCGCCATCACCAAAGCCGACGGCGGACAATGGGTTGTCCAATGGTGGCAGCCGGTGCCGGACGCCGCCAACCGCGAGCAAACCCTTGCCGCGTCCAAGGCCACCACCGCCGACCTTGAAATCCCCGCCGGGAACGGATGCCAATACATGCCGTTCCAGCTCGCCGGAATCGCCTTTGCCAAGGACAAACCGGCCTGCCTGATTGCGGATGAAATGGGTCTTGGCAAGACGATTCAGGCCCTTGGCGTCATCAATGCCGACCCGGCGGTTCAGAACGTGCTGATTGTCACCAAGGCCAGCCTCAAGACCAACTGGTCGCGCGAGGCCGAAAAGTGGCTGGCCCGGCCCATGTCCATCGGGATTGCCAGCGGAGCCGAATTCCCGGAAACGGACGTGGTTGTGATTAACTACGACATCGTGACCAGGCACCGCGAACGGTTGCGGGCCAGAACGTGGGATTTGGTTGTGCTTGATGAGGCGCATCAAATCAAAAACCGCAATACCGCCCGGGCCAAAGCCATCATCGGCCACACCCCAAGCAAACGCGCGCAGCAACACGGCGAGCAAGTCGAACCGGGCTTGGTGGCAAAACGCAAGCTGGCCCTGACCGGCACCCCTATAGAGAACCGGCCCGATGAACTGTGGACAACGCTGCATTTCCTTGACCCGAAACAATGGCCGAATTTCTACCGCTACGCCGCCCGGTACTGCGGGGGCCATTTCGGGCGGTGGGGCTACGTCACCAGCGGAGCGTCCAACCTTGCCGACCTGCAACGAGTACTCCGCAGCACGCTAATGATTCGCCGCATGAAACGGGATGTGCTGGCCGAACTGCCGCCCAAGACCCGGGTGCTGGTTGAACTCGAACCGGCAGGAACCGAGGATGCGTTGCGAGCCGAAAAGGAAACGTGGGCCAGGCATGAGGCGCAACTCATGCGGATACAGGCCGAGCTTGAACTTGCCAAGGCCAGCGAGGACAACGGTGACTTTGCCAAGGCCGTCGCCCGGTTCCGGTCGGATGCGTCCGTGGCGTTCCGCGAGATCGCCAAGGTTCGCCACGACACCGCCGTTGCCAAGCTGCCTGCCCTCATCGAAGCCATACGCGAGGACTTAGACGAGGCCGACAAGATAATCGTATTCGCGCATCACCTGGACGTTCTGAACGCGCTCCACGCCGCATTCGAGAAACAAGCCGTGCTGCTGACCGGCGCAACGTCCCAAGCCGACCGTGACGACGCCGTGCAACGGTTTCAAACCGACCCGGCCTGCCGCCTGTTCATCGGCTCGATTCGGGCAGCCGGCGAGGGCCTGAATCTGCAAGCGGCCAACATGGTCGGGTTTGCCGAACTGGACTGGAACCCGGCCAAGATGTCTCAATGCGAAGACCGCGCACATCGGCTGGGGCAGCGCGGAAACGTATTGGTGAAGCATTGGTTGGTGCCCGGGTCACTGGACGCCCGCATGATTGGAATTATCGTTGACAAGCAAACCATCATTGACCAAGCCCTTGACGACGAGCCCGGCCCGTTGAAGGTAGCCGAGCCGGTGCTGGTGCCGCACGCGCCTCAGAACGGCACCCGGGTACAACTCGAAGCCGAGGGCCTGCTGATTACCACGGCGCAGAGACAGTCCATCCATCGGGGCCTGCGCGAACTGGCGGCGGTGTGTGACGGCGCAAGGCGTCTGGACGGTTGCGGATTTAACATGGTGGACGCCTACATTGGCAGGTCACTCGCCAGTCAGAACGACCTGACCGACCGGCAGGCGGCTCTCGGACGGCGCATCTGCCGGCGATACGTCCGCCAACTCGGGCAGGAACTGATTGACGCAATGGGTTAAAGTGTTATGTTCAGCGCGTGCGACAATACGAATCAATTTGCCGTCCGCCCCGGAACGCCGAAAGGCTACACTCCACGGCTCGTGGGATTGTCGCACACCGGGGCGGCGGCGTTTCCAACCGGAGGCTAAAGCCATGTTCACCAACCTTGTCATCACCGCCTACTGCGCCTGCAAACTATGCTGTGGGCCGAACGCCTGCGGACTGGCCGCGAACGGCAAACCCCCAGTCGAAGGTGTGACCTGCGCCGGGCCGCGCCGGGTGCCGCTCGGAACCAAGATTCACATTGAGGGCATCGGCACGCGCATCGTGACCGACCGGCTCGCCAAACGGTTTGACAACCGGATAGACATCTACTTTAATGACCATGCTGCGGCCAAGAAGTTCGGCGTGCGCCGGGCCGTGGTGTGGATTCCAACGAAACCAGAAACGAAAGCGAAACAATGAAAATCACTGAACTGAAATCAACCGGACTCGAACCGCACAACTTCGAGTTATCCTGTTCGGATGTCAACCTGCTGGTTGCGCCGAAGCACAAGAGCCGCATCAACGTGCGGGAAGCCATCCAAAAAGCGTTCGGCAACTTCATCGCCGGAGCCGCACCCACCCAAACCGCCACCATCAACCTGACCCTTGACGACGGCTCCTGTCATCAAGCGGTGTGGAAGTCGGGCGGCTATCGGAACGTGGACTGCCTGTTTGAAGATGACGGCGACAACCCGGATGAACTGGGCGAATACAAAATCGCCACGGTGAACCTGCTGCTCACGCGCATGGTCTGCGATAACCCGGACACATGGTTGCACAAGCACTTCATGCCACTGTTCAGCCCCAGAGGCGATTGTTGCCTTCTGGTGGAAGAACTGAAACGCCGGTTGGGCGAGATAAACCATGAACCCGCCGTCATTTGCGAGGCGGCGATTGACGCCATCGCTCAGGACATCACGCAGACATTCAACGAGCATGGCAACGCACACAAAGCATTGATGAGTCTCTGCATGAATATCTTTGATGACATGCAGACACAGGACAAGCACGGCGACTGGCTCAATGACCAGATTATTGCCAGGAGCATGGAACTGCCCATCTGCCGGGACGTATCATACGAACTCGCCACCGCCCGTGAACGGCTCGCCACACTCATTGACCAAGCCTCGCCGGACATCTTCAAGGCCAACAAGGAAGTTGCCGAACTCGAACGGGTGAACGCGCTGTTCCTTGAACGGCAGCGGCTTCAAGCCGAAATCATCAATCTCGAACTGCGCCTGAACGAGCACAGGTGCCGCCAGAACGTCAAGCTCGCCGCGTGCAAAATCTTTGCGGAGGAACGGGACGCGCTCGTTGAAGCCACCCTCGGCAAGTTCCTTGCCACCGCCAATCGGTTTCTTGACGGTCTGATTAACTCGCCGCTGGACTTCAAGCGCGGCGTCCTCGGACGGGTAGCAACCGAGCGCGACCGGACAAGCGAAGTCACGGGCGGCTCATGGTTGCAGATTTATGCTCAGTCAACATTGACAGAACAAGCACTCTTCAAGACTGCCTTGGCCATTGCGCTCTGTCAAGCCTTGCCAGCTAAAATCGTCATGGCCGACATGTCCTTGGCCGAGCCGGACTCCAAGCCGCCGCTCATTCTCCGGCTCAACGAATTCATCCGAGACGGCACCATACACCAGGCTTTCATCATAGACATCACCGCCGAGGACTATCTGCCGCTGTCCGGCAATCAGTGGTTCAAGGCAATAAACATAAACTGATAAAACTACATTATGAGTGTTAAATACAGCTACTACGTTTGGAAGGATAAAGACATCAAGAAGCATTCTGACTTGTCCATGATGCTGGCCTTGGCAGACCACGCCAATGATGACGGTATTGCGTGGCCGGGGCAGAGCCGCCTTGGAGAAAAGACACGTATGAGTGCCAGAACAGTCCAGCGCACTCTCCAACGACTGGTAAAGATTGGCAAAATCAGCTTGAAACGAGTCGGAAACGGACGACAGAGCACAGTTTATCGCCTAAACTACGAAAACGATGAGACTTACGACACAAAAACGCAGCAAGACATCCCGTTGGAGAAAGAGCCAGTTGAGGGGTGTCAAATTGACGCCCCAGGGGTGTCAAAGCTGTGTCACCCCAGGGGTGTCAAATTGACGCCCCAGGGGTGTCAAAATGGCACCCCCATATTAACCTACAATGAACCTACCAATAACCGTCATAGAAAATATAACGGCTCCGCCAAGAAGATTTCGGATGAAGCTCGGCAGTTGGTAAAGCGGTTCAAGGATGAGTTTCCGAGAACCTACTGCGTATCCGCCCCGAAGCAGATCCAGCAGGAACTCGTTGCCGGGGAGGAAATGCTGGCGTCCGGCGAGACGATTGACGGGTTAGTGTCTCTTTGCGCCGCAAATGCCATTAGCAGCTTCCCGGCGTTCCGGGGGCAGTCTGCTACCCTTTCGCTGTTGCAACGCAACCTGGCGGCAATTAAGGCCCGAAACGAGGCATCTGGTGCGCGACGCTCAGACGGCAACCAAATCGAAGAACACCTGACCATCCCCATCATCAAGCTATGAGCGAACCTACCCTGGCAGAGTGTCAGCGCCGGCTTGAACAGCGGCGGCGCGAGGTAAAGATTACCGTTTCAGGCGCTTCCGGCAACGTCGTCAAGGCCGGCGATGTCCGCGTGTCGTGCTTTGGCGGGCCGCTACGGGATGGCCCTGGCGTTTGCGAGCCGTCCGAGGCCGACATCGAAGCTCGCCAGCAGGCTCGGCAGGTGGTGATTTCCGGGGCGTTGGCGGCATCGAATGTGCCGTTGCGCCATGCCAACCGGGAACCGCTTGACCGTTCCGGGCCGTGGAATGTGGCCTACGAGCGGATTCTTGGCAAGCTCGGCACCGGGTTCACGATTGTTCTGGCCGGCCTGCGCGGCAACGGCAAGACGCAACTCGGCGTGGAACTCATCAGGCAGTTCATCCTGACCGAACGGCGCGGGTCGGCCTTGTTCAGCACGGCGACCCAGTTTTTCATGGCAATCAAGGCGGGCTACGACGGCCAAGGCAAGCCCGAGGCCAAGGTGCTGGCGCAGTATCGGCGTCCGCGCTTGCTGGTCATAGACGAACTGGCCCAGAGGCGGGAGAGCGAGTGGGAACGGCTGTTGCTCTACGAACTGCTGAACCACCGCTACAATGACCTTACCGATACGCTGTTAATTTCCAACCAGGATGTCCGGCAGGCCGAGTTGTCTCTCGGCCCGGCTATCGTCAGTCGTTTGCGCGAGACGGGCGGAATCATTCAGGCGGATTGGGCATCCTACCGCGAAAAGGTTTGACACAGAAAGTTGACTATGACAATCGAGAAAGCCGAAACTAAAACGGGCATGGTTGAGAGCAAAGGCTACGCGACCTATTACAGCGGTGAGACGAAGCCGCGCCGCTATAAAGTGACGGGCCGGGTGAAGTATTGGGCGTTGGACGGGCAGTATGTCATCGAGATGTCCTTGGAAGGCATTTTGGTGAAGAAACGCTACTCGTCGAAGAAGAAGGTGCTGATTGGGTTTGACACGCTGTTGCACCTGCTGGAAAAGAACGAACTGCTTGGCCCGTTGGCGGATGTAATCAAAATCGTATGAAAGAACTAGACCAACAAATACGCGACACGGTGTTGCGGTGTGTGGGCGACTTGTATGACTCGCACGCGCGCGAAATCAAGGACTTCATCAGCTTCAACGAAAGCCAGCGGTTGGTGGTGGGGTTCTCGGCGGACATAGACTGTGCCGGAGCCGCGCCGATAGTGAAGGTGACCATCCGATTCGCCAACAGTGTATCGGATTCACTCTCGCAACAACTGGCCGACCCGAACCAGATGCCGTTGCTGGATGAGGATGACGACTACGGCAAGGTTGTGGCGCGTGGGAAAGGAGACGGCGAATGAGCATGATACCGAACCCGACGACGCTGGATGACAAGCTCAAGCTCATGGCGAAGGTGGCGCGGAGCATGACGCGCTATCCTGACCAAGTGCAGTTCAAGGTGGCGGTGACGCGCAACCGGGCCGACATCGATATTGTTGCGCACCCGAACGACGCCCGGCGATTGGTAGGAGCCAACGGCACCGTGATAGCTTCGATGGTGCAGTTGACCAAGATGCTGTTCAGGAACGAGGAGCAATACGTCAGCTACGGGCGGGTGGAATCGAACGATTCACCGGCGGAGAGCCGCGTCCCGTTCAAGCCCAAGAAGTTCTGGCCGAGGGATGACATTGTGGCGCTGGCGGATGAGTTGACCAAGGCCATCTTCCCGAACCACAATTCCACGGTTGAAACGCTGGACACCTCGGACGTGCGCACGGCCCTGAACATTTACGTCGTCGGGATAGATTCTTATTCGGAATCGCAATACACGAAGGCGATGGCGCGGGTGTTCAGTGCCATTGGATTCCTGCATGGGCGGATATTGCAGGTCAACGTGAACGCGCAGGAAGTGATAAACAAGACGCTGTGATACCGTTGCGGCGATTGGTGCCGGGCGTGGAGCCGGACGCGGATGAGACGCTGGTGTTCTGGGTGGCGAGCGACTCGGGCCAGCAACCGTACCGGGTTGACCTGACGTGCTACCACGGCAACGGGAAGTGCGATTGCATGGATTTCCAGATGCGGCGCGAGGTCGAGTTAAGCAAAGGCCAGATGCCCGCGCTCCGGTACGAGTGCAAGCACATCCGGCGGGCGGCTCGGTATCTGCGGTTTGAGGTGACACAACGCATCATGGTGCTTCGGAGGAAAGGCAAGGCATGAGCTTTGGATTGAACTACATGGGCAGCAAGAACCGGATTGCACCGGAATTGATTCGGAAACTGCCGGTTGGCAAGCGGTTGGTTGACCTGTTCGGCGGCGGGTTTGCTGTCGCGCACTGTGCGGCGTTGGCCGGAAAGTGGCGCACGGTGCTTTACAACGACGTGAACCCGCTTGTGGTTCAGTTAGTGAAGGACGCGCTCGCGGGGAAGTACGATGAGGGCGTGTTTAAGCCCGAGTTCATCTCCCGCGAGCGATTCTTTGCCGAGAAGGATACGTGCGGATATGTAAAGTGGGGCTGGTCGTTTGGCGGGAACGGTGAGAAGTACTGTTATTCCGTTGAGAGTGAACCAACGAAACACTCAGTCCACAACTGGGTTGTCTTTAATCAGAAGGACAAGCTCGTCACGGAGTTGTTTGGCGATGCCGAATTGCCAGGATGTGAGATTCAGCAACGGTATTACGCGCTTCTCCGATTGCGCCGCGAACGGTTGTCAAATGGTGTGTCGCGGGAACACGCGGAAATGTTGGCTCACATTAGAGAAGTCGAAAACCTTGAAAGGCTTTTCCGGTTGCGCTACATCGGCAGCATCCGGCACACGCCGTTGGCATCTAAAATCGAAGTCACCTGCGCGGACTACTGCCACTACGTTCACAAGACTGGCGATGTAGTGTATTGTGATATTCCGTACGAAGGCACAGATTCTGAATACTGCAAAGGTTTTTGCAACCAGACGTTCTACGAATGGGCGTTGTCTCGGAACTATCCCGTCTATGTGTCCAGCTATGCGATAGACCATCCTGCAGCGAAGGAAGTCTGGAGTACTCGCCTCCGTGTGCTGTCGCAAGGCAGCGCATTCAAACGCTACTCAACCGAACGCCTCTACGTATTCAACTCGCCATGAAACGCAAGACCAAGCCTGCTCTGTGGTTGTCGGCGTTGCCGCGCCGGAACCCGAACCGCCCGCGCAACGGCAAGTCCCAAGCCCGCGAATCCTATCGCACCCGCCGCGACCGTTTCCTCGCTAAACTCCGCAACAAGCTCTGTCCCGTCGCGCTGGCCGTCTGGAAACGCAAGGTTCCGGTCGCAGAAGTCCACCACACGCGGGGCCGCATCGGCACCCTGCTCAACGACGAACGCTACTGGCTGGCCGTCTCGCGCATCGGCCACCGCTGGATTCACGAACACCCGCAGGCCGCCCGCGAACGGGGCTGGCTGGCCGAACGCGGCTCATGGGGAACCGCCGAATGAACGAGCGCGACCTTGAACTGGCCCTCACCGCCAAGGGCTGGCGGCGGGACGCAACCGGCGCATGGACAAAAGCTCCGCCGCCGGATGAGCCGGACGCGCCGCCGGATGCCGTGGACTGTGAGTCTGAGCTTCACAACGAAATCATGCGTGTGTGCGATGCCAGCGGCTGGCTGGCGTTGCACGGCAGCATGGCACATCGGGCCTACCGCACCAAGGGCGAGTGGGACTTTGTGATACTGGCCGAGTATCCGGTGCTGCTGTTGGTGGAGTGCAAGACCAAGACCGGCAAGCTGACACGGGAACAAGGCGCGTTGGCGGCATGGGCGACACGGTTGGGCTGGCAACCGACCGTGGTGCGGAGCCTGAGCGAGTTTGCCACCTACTGCCGAACCCTCGGCGCGGAGCCTAAGACATGAGAATCGGTTGTAATCTTGTCAAGCTGCGCTTCCCTCGGGGCAAGCCGCTCTATCAGGACTTCGAGTTGACCTGTGGCGTCGTCGTCGAGTACCAAGTCAAACCGGGCCGAAACCCCGCCCGCAACAAACCCGACGACCTCGGCCTGCCGCCCACCGTCGAACTCATCAATGTGTTCCTCAATGACAACGACATCCTGCCCTTCCTCAAACCTACGGAAGTCGAAGAACTCCAAGACCGCATCCTTTACAAACTGCTCAATGAACAGAAGATTGTCTGACTTTGCCAGCCGGGCGTTGACGACGGTGTTCCGGGCCTGCTCAAGGAGGATGTTGCGCGCCACTGCTTTCGCGTAGCGATCCAGCCGTCCAAGGACTTCGTTGTCGTCTGCCATGCCGTCTCCGTGGGCCGTCTGGCCTCTTCCTGCTTATCCACCTGCCGAGGCGGGGAACCGTCATGCGTGTCGACTATCATATACGCTCTCGCCAGAAATACCGCTTCAATTGGATTCTCTTGGGTTTTCGCTGGTGTGCTCGGACGCGGTGTGCTACATTGACCGCACCTTGAATCCGTGATACCGGCTGTCTGCGGAACGCTGAGGCAGGAGACCATGCAAGAACAGGAACGATGGCTGTCCGTCGGGGAGATTGCCGCTCACCTGGGGATCAACCGGGATACGGTATACAAGTGGATCGACCGGAAGCGGATGCCCGCGCACAAAGTCGGGCGGCTCTGGAAGTTCAAGGCGTCGCAGATTGACCAGTGGGTTGAGGCAGGTGGGAGTGCGCAGAACTGCCAGGGCCTTGTCACCACAGCCGCGCCACGAGACGAAACACTCCGCACCCATCGCGATCATGTCACAGAGGCACGCGGATGATAAAGTATCTAGGATCAAAACGGACGCTGGTTCAGAAGATCGTTTCGGTTGTTCAGCAGTGCGAGCGTACGCGCAGCGTTCTTGACCTCTTCTCCGGCACTTCACGGGTAGGCCACGCATTGAAGCGTCATGGCTACCGTGTCGCGGCGAACGACCACAATGCTTACGCTGCCGTGCTGGCCCGCTGCTATGTTCAGGCCGACCGCGAAGATGTGATCCATGATGCAGAGAAGCTTGTTAAAGAACTGAACGGCATAAAAGGGACGGCTGGCTATTTTACGGAGACGTTCTGCATCAAGTCGCGATTCTTCCAGCCGAAGAACGGGGAGCGTATTGACGCAATCCGGGAGCGCATCGCAGAACTCTCTTTGCCGCCGGAGCTTGAGTCCGTCATGCTAGTCGCCTTGATGGAGGCGGCCGACCGTATCGACTCCACAACAGGAGTGCAGATGGCGTACCTCAAAGGCTGGGCAGCGCGGTCGTATAATGATCTTGAGTTGCGAGTGCCAGCTGTGCTCCCGCGAGCGCGTTGGGGGAAAGGCGAGGCGCTCATGCTCGATGCCTTGGATGCCGCACGGTCGATTGCGGCTGATGTCGCGTATGTCGACCCCCCATACAATCAGCACTCCTACCTAGGAAACTACCATGTGTGGGAGAGTCTGATACGATGGGATAAACCAGAGTCGTATGGTGTAGCGTGCAAGCGCGTCGACTGCAAAACCAGACGCAGTGTCTTTAACTCGAGGCCACAGTTTGCGGCAGCTTTCAATGAGTTGTTGAGAACCCTACAGGCACCGGTTCTGGTCATCTCCTTCAACAACGAGGGATACATCACACGAAGCCAGATGGAGGAGATGCTTCGATCTCTCTGGTCAGGAACTGCCCGCGTTGCTGTCCTGGAGAACGACTACAAGCGGTATGTGGGTGCCCAGATTGGCATATTCAACCCAAAGGGAGAGAAGGTCGGCAAGGTAAGCCATTTGCGCAATAGCGAGTACATCTTTGTCGCCTCGCAATCTGATCTGCCGCCGAGTCTCCTGTCGTCCACCCAGAGCTACACTCAGGCTTCTCTGTTTCCTGAGATCGATGAGGGCGATGCAATCGCTGAAGTTCCCTGACACCAATCTCGTTGACAGCCAGATCCCCCCACTCCCCGTGATCTCGCCGCCACGCGTCGCACGCGTGGATGAACATCATTTCTTTGCCAACCACTGTTGGCGCAACTTCTCGATGAACGCAGAAAGCGCGTCCAAATCGTAGTCTACCCAACAGAAGTACTGGTCCGGCTCGAAGTAAGCGGGGTGTTTAGTCGTGTAGCGCTCGTCCGTGGCCAGAGAGTCACACATGATAGTGACGAATGGATGATAGCTATAGCCAGTGTGGGCACGCATGACAGCATAGAACTGAACCGTATGGTGCTTGCATGCACGCTCATCTGCATTACCTGCGGGGCCTTGTTTCTTGACCTCGAAATACACCTTTCTGCCGGTCGGTCGGTATTCGATCGAGGCTTCAGGAACCACACCATACCGCCCGGAAATCAGTTGTCGCAGATCGCCTGGGTGGTCTCTGATGATCCACTCATCTTTGGGCAGAAGCATGCCAAGGGCCTTCACAAAATTCGTCTCGGATGCACGGAAGGTACGATCATGGCCTGGCTGCTTGAGCCTTGCCGAAAGCTTCTTGCTGTCCATTCCCATAGCGGCAACACCCTTTCTGGTTGTGTTGTGTCCTACTCGTACCCCTTGTCATTATCGCGTTCGAGAGCGTCGCCAAACCTGCGGAACAAA
>MWDV01000001.1 GCA_002070715.1 Verrucomicrobia bacterium ADurb.Bin118 | reverse complement strand
ACAATGACAACGCAAAACGAAACAATGACAACGCAAAACGAAACAATGGCCCTCACGGTGGCGGGGCCGGAAACCACAGTCGCCACCATCCCACAATCGCCGGTCGGCCTGTTCCGAACGGCTGAGCCCACAGAAATAATCGAGCGTGCAACCGGCATGGCAACCGCGCTAAAAGAAGTCGTTGCCAAGCAAGGGCTGTTGTCGAATATCAAGGGCAAAGAGTACCCGCGCTGCGAGGCGTGGACACTCCTCGGCTCCATGCTCGGGGTATTCCCGGTGCTGGTGTGGTCACGGCCAGTCGAGCATGGCTGGGAAGCGCGGGTGGAAGCCCGAACCATCAGCGGTGCAATCATTGGTGCGGCAGAAGCCCAATGCCTGCGCACAGAGAGCGCATGGGCGAAGCGCGACGACTACGCGCTGCGGAGCATGGCGCAGACGCGGGCAACCGCCAAGTGCCTGCGGATGCCGCTCGGGTTCATTATGTCGTTGGCCGGATACGAAGCAACCCCGGCTGAGGAGATGCCACACGACCTGCCCGAACGTCCGCTAGAGAAGCCGGTTGCGCCGGTCGAGAAGCCGGTTGCGCCGGTCGAGAAGCCGACCGCAACCGCCGCCAGTCGCGTCAAAATGATTGACGCCCTGCAAGCCGGAGTGGGAGGCGCGAATCGGGACACCGTGACGGCCTATTTCCGCGTCAACGGGATGCTCGGGGCGCATGATGAAATTGAGTCTATTGCGCTGCAACACGTCCCGGGAACCGTACGGCAAATGGAGGAACTGGCGGAGCGGATTGCACGGTTCTCATTGCGCGAATCGGGCGAGCCCGAGGCCGAAGTTGACGCTGGCGAGGAACTGCGCGGAGTACTCGAGGCGGTGTCCACCAAGACCGGACAGAGCAAGAAGGGCGTTTGGACACTCTACGGGGTGAAGATTGGCGGTGTGTGGGCGAACACATTTGACGACGCTCTCGGAAAGTCCGCCGAGGCACTCAAACATAACGAGGTCGTGGCCTACGTCACGCGAAAGGCAAAGGGCATAACCCTGAACTCGCTGGAGGTAGCATGAGCACGGTAGCACGACTTTCAACGAACCAATCGGCGCATTGGTATCTGCCGGACGGCACACCGTTTTTCGAGGTGCCCTACGCCGACAAAGCTCGGGCCGGACAGATGCGCCCGGTGACGCTGCGGGACGCACGGAAGGTCAACGCGCTCCCGAGTGTGACCACTGTCCTGCGCGTGCTGGCCAAGCCGGAATTATTCGCCTGGCAGGTCGAGCAAGCGGTGCTGGCCGTGATGACCACCCCGCGCAACGACGGCGAGGCGGATGACGCCTTCGTCCACCGAGTCTTAGCGGTTGAGAAGGTGCATGAGCAGGAGCGGGACGCGGCGGCGGACTTGGGCACGCGGATACACGCGGCCTGCGCCGAGGGTGTGTCCGGCGGGCCGGTCGTTGACGACCTGGCCTACCAATACGCCAGAGAGGCGATTGCGTCCATGTCCTGCCGTGGCCGAGTTCACGCCACCGAGACGGTGCTGGTTGGTGACGGCTATGCTGGGATGACAGACCTGGTACTGGAAACCCAGGACGGTCTATTAGTCGTGGACTGGAAAACGACTAAGCGTCTCCCGGCCAAAGCCTGGCCTGACCACGTGATGCAACTGTCCGCCTACGCGGCGGCTTTGGCGCGGGACAACGCCAGAAAGACCATTCGCACGGCCAACTGCTACATTTCGACTAGTCCTGAGGAGGTTGGCAAGTGGCGGTGGTGCGAGCATGAGACGGACTGGCGCGAGGTGTACCATGACGGGTTTGTCCCGGCCCTGCGCTTGTGGCAGTATGTGAACCAATACAAACCGAACGAGTGAACGAAAGGAAACGAGAACCAATGAAAATAAGAGAACTAGACAACGCTGAAAAAATAAGAGAACTAGACAACGCTGAAATCTACAAGATGGCGGTGAAGATGAACGGACTAACCCACGGCTCGCATGTGCCGATTGCACGCTGCGATTTGGGTTGGTGCAACAAACCGTCTAAGTCGAACCCGAGGAAGGTTGAGGTGTTCATCTGCGGTGGCCACGACTGGACAGAGTACCGCGTCGTACTTGAGTATAGCAGTGATTTTGACACGATTAAACGAGTCGCCTTCGAAGCAGAAACTCTGTTCTTGTCATTAAATCTTGCGTCTGGATTCATTGCTTTGCTGCCGAGGCCAGGTTACGAGGAAATGGAACTCGCAAAGCGCGTTGCCGAAGCCGAGGCCAACACCTACATGCGGAAACTGCGCCGGTACGCAATCCAGCAGGGGTACTGAGCCATGATTGCCGCCATGCCGCAAATCCAGCAGCGCGTTTGGGAACGCAACTGCCTGAACTACGCCTACAACCGCATCCGCCTGCCGCTGTGGAACGTGCTGGTCGAATACGTCGGCCAGCCCGTCGCCAGCCGAAGCGGTGTGCTGCTGGATGACATCCTCGTGCGTCTGCCCGCGCCGGACTGCGGCATCCGGCTCGGGCAACGCCCGAACCGCTCCGTTCTGACCCTGGAACTGCGCCAGAGAGTGACCGGCTACGGCGGCAGAATGTTCCACGACCGCCTGTCAATCCCGGTAGGCGATATGCGCAACGGGGTGTTGCTGAACCTGAACTACCTGTCCACGTCGCAAATGCTCCGGCCCAACTACACCGTGGCCGAGGTGTTAGCGCGCGAGCGCGGCTTGTCTCGAAGCCGCAATTAATGCTTGTCATGCAAACCGAACCGAACCAAAATCCGCCCATGAAAACATGCTGCCAATGTCAGCATTTCCAGCCACCGGGGGAGTGCTACCGATACCCCCCCACCGTATTCGCCTCGGGCTTCACGCGCTACCCGCGAGTGGACGTGAACCAGCGAGCGTGCGGCGAGTTCAGGCTGCCACGCCCGGAACCACCGCCGGCGGAAACGATTAAAGAGGAACTGGACAAGATGCGGGAGGCGGCGGCGAGCCTTGCGGAGACCGGAGTCATCAAGCTCAACTACTCGCCAACGCCAAAGTATGCGCCAAGAGGCAAACGCTCGGAGCAAGGAACACTGCTGAAAGAATAACACGGATGAACACTACGAATACCAATGCCAACGCAACTATCATTACTAGACCGCGCCTGGGTTAACGAACAGGCTCCGGTTGTCCTCGCCCGGGTCGGGGGATGCGAGTTCAGCACCGACGACGTGCATGGACTGGTCACGGAACAACCGGCCAACCTGAAACTCTACGGCGTGCTGTTCGCCAAGCTCAAGGCCGAGAAACGGATTGAGCGGGTCGGGTATCGGCCCAGTCAACGGCCCGAGGCCAATGGCCGGGTCGTGGCGGTGTGGCGCGTGCGGAGGAC